>NZ_JBSGDY010000228.1:0-7817 GCF_053602615.1 Micromonospora sp. NPDC004336 | reverse complement strand
GTCCCGGGCGCACTCGACCGCGGCCTCGACGATCGCCCGGACCTGCATCGCGAACAGGCCGGGTCTCGTACGCATCAGGTCCCTCGGCGGTGGCGCGGTCGCCGGCCCGCGCCGTGGTCACTCCGGCCTCCGCTCGTGGACGGGCGTCAGCGCCATGACGACGGGCCGCCCCGGGCGCAGGGTCGCCGCGAGCTGCTTGGGCGGCATCCCGGCGTCGCGCAGCCGGAAGCGGTACCGGCTGAGGATCGTCGCCACGACCAGCGGAGCCTCCAGGTTGAACAGGTACATGCCGAGGCACTGGTGCGGGCCGCCGCCGAACGGGAAGTACGCGTACCGGTGGCTCCGGCGGGGCTGGTCGGCGCGGAAGCGCTCGGGGTCGAAGGTGTCCGGGCGGTCCCAGTACCGGGCCAGCCGTTGGGTGACGTAGGAGCTGACGGCGACGATGCTGCCGGCGGGGATCCTGGTGTCGCCGATGACGTCGTCCGCCACCGCCGTGCGGGGCACCAGCCACCCGGCCGGGTACATGCGCAGCAGCTCGTCGACCACCGACCGGGTGTAGGTGAGGGCGAGCAGCTGCTCCCGGCTGATCACCCGGTCGGCGCCCACCACCTCGTCCAGCTCGGCGTAGAGGCGGCGGGCCACCTCCGGGTTGGCGTCGAGGATGGGCCACAGCCAGGTCAGCACGGCGTACGTCGTCTCCGTCGCGGTGGCGAACATGGACACGACGTCGTCGCGGACCCGCTGTTCCCCGAGCGGACGGCCGTCCTCGTCGCGGGCGTTGGCCAGGGCGGCGAGCAGGTCGTCGCCGTCGCGGGGGTGGGCCCGTTCGGCGCGGACCAGGGGCAGCATGATCTCGTCGACCACGCCGACGGCGCGGCGCAGGGCGCGGTCGCCCGGCACCGGCACGGCGTCGGGCAGGAACGGCAGGAGCAGGCGGGCCCGCAGCGCGGTCACGATGGTGTCCTGGGCGGCCACGATCCGCAGCTGGTCGGCGAGGGTGACCCGGTCGGCGAAGAAGACGCTGCTGATCGCCCGGCAGATGACCCGTCCCAGCTCGGCGCCGGCGTCCAGCCACCGGCCGGTCCGCGCGGGCTCGTCGAACTCGTCGACCGCCTCGCTGACCGCGCGGCTCATCGAGTCCACCAGGGAGTCGATGCGCTTGGCCGTGAAGTGCGGCTGCATCCGCCCACGGCTGGCCTGCCACTCCGGCCCGTCGGACATGATGCCGTCGCCGGTGAGCCGCCGGACCGGCCGCCACAGCATGCTCCGGCCGCCGCGGGTGTAGTTGGCCGCGTTGTCGCGCAGCACCTGCTGCACGTGGGCCGGCTCGGTGACCAGGTAGGGGCGGATCGTCCCGAGGTTGAGGCGGAGGACCTGGCCGGGGGCGGCGTCCGCCTCCCGCACGAGCGTGCCGAGCGGGTCACGCACCAGGTCGGGCAGCATCCTCCACAGTGGCACCGCGCGCGCGGCTCGGGCGGGCGCGGCGGCATCCAGGTCAACCATGACACCCCTGCACCCGATGCTCCCTTCCACCGACGGTCACGCTGCGTGGTGACAGACCGTCCCTGGGACGGCTGCCGTGCGTCACGATTCCGGGAAGCATGCCACCCCTCGCCGAACCCGCGCTAGCCGCATTACGAAAATTCTTCTCATGGGAATGCTGATCCATGAAGGAATTCGTGGCGGGTGTCACTCGTGGAGGGTGCGCACGTAACGCCACTCGGCCGCCACCCGCTGGTAACCGAACCACTCGTCCACCGCGCGCACGGCGTGCTCCGTCGGCCCGGCCGATAGCCGCGCCGCGCGGCGAAGGAGACGGCGGCCGGCTCGTCTACCACCCGCGCGTACGCCCGGCACACCCCGAGGCCGGCGAGCCGCTCCTGCGCGGCGGCGAGCAGCGCCGTCCCGGCCCCCGCAGCTCGCGACGCACGACGATGCCGAGCCCGGCTCGGCGCTCTCGTACGGCAGAGCCGTCCGGGCCACGCCGGCGATCCCGCCGCCCACCTCGGCCACCAGAAATCTGCCGCAGCGCCCGCGCGGCGGGGGCGGCCAACGGTGGAATCCGGGCGCGCCCGCACCGCCTGTGCCACGCTCAGTGCATGGACGACAAGACCATCCTGAACCGGATCTCCGAGCTGGTCGACGAGGAGCACCGGCTGCGCGCCGACGCCCAGGCCAACGAGTCGGGCACCGACGACGACGCCCGCACCCGGCTGCGCGAGCTGGAGGAGTCCCTCGACCAGTGCTGGGACCTGCTGCGCCGGCGGCGGGCGGCGCGGCAGACCCACGGCGACCCGGAGGCCCAGGGCGTGCGCCCCAGGCCCGAGGTCGAGCGCTACCTGCAGTGAGCCCGGCCCCGGGCGACCGGAGACGGCCGCCCGGCGCACCCGGTCAACGGATCCCCGCCTCCCGCAGCAGCAGCGCGGTCAGCGTGGCCGGGTCGGCCGTCTCGGCCACCAGCCCCCGGGCCGCGAACCAGGTCGCGACCACCCGGACGTCGCGGGCCAGGAACTCCGGTCCCTGCGGGTTGGCCACCACGTCGACCACCTGCGGCAGGTCGATCAGCACCAGCCGCCCCGCGTGCACCAGGAGGTTGTACGGCGACAGGTCGCCGTGCGCGAGGCCGGCGCGGGCGAGCACCACCAGGGCGTCGACCATCTGCTCCCACAGGGCGCGCAGCTCGCCGGCCTCCGGCCGCAGCTGGGCCAGCCGGGGCGCGGCCGTCCCCTCGGCCGGGTCGCCGAGGAACTCCAGCATCAGCTCGGTGCCGCGCAGCTGCACCGGGTAGGGGACGGAGATCGTGCCGTACCGCGCGCCGATCTCCCAGAGCCGGGCCAGCGCGTCGAACTCCGCCGCTGCCCACTGCCCGGCGATCATCTGCCGGCCGAACGCGGTGCGGCCGGCCATCGCCCGGTTCTCGCGGGAGCGGCGGACCCGGCGCCCCTCCAGGTAGCCGGCGTCGCGGTGGAAGAGCCGGTGCTGGGCGTCCCGGTAGCGCTTGACCGCCAGCAGGCAGGACCGGTCGGTGTCGGGCACCGCGCGGCGCACCAGGTGGACGTCCGCCTCCTTGCCGGTCTTGAGCACACCGAGTTCGGTGTCCTTCGCGGCCAGCTCGGTGACCAGCCAGTCCGGGTGGGGCTGCGGGCCGTGCACGGCGTCGTCCCAGGAGGACCAGCGCTCCCCGGTGTCGGGGTCCGGCTCGGCGTCGGGGTCGGCGAGGGCGGGCTCGGCGGCCCGGCCGCGCTTCAGGAAGAGCTGTTCGTCGTCGTCGAAGCGGCGCTTGCCGCGGCTACGGCGCTCGCGCGCCGGAAGGTCGTGATCGCGCACTGCGGTGGTGATCCCTTGCTCGAGGCTGATGGAGGCAGGTGGAAGTGACCTGCGAAGACGGCCATGACCGACCCCCTCTCCTCGACCGGGCGCACGCCCGGGTGCACGATGCGCCGACCATGCTCACGCCTCCGGCGTCGCGGGGCAACCGAATTACCGGCCGGGCGTCAGCCGCCCAGCACCACCGCGACGGCGGCGATCAGGCCGTCCGCGGTGCGCGTCGGCGCGAACCGGCCGTCGGTCCAGGCGCGCCCCCGGTGCAGCCAGACGCTGGGCAGCCCGATGGCGGCGGCGCCGCCGATGTCCGCCTCCGGCCCGTCGCCGACCACCCAGGCGCCCCGCAGCGGCAGCCGCGCCCGCCGCGCGGCCAGCGCGAAGATCCTCGGGTTGGGCTTGCTGACCCCGGCCTCCTCGGAGATCACCCAGTCGGCGACGAACCGGTCCAGCCCGGTACGCCGGATCTTGACCTCCTGCTGCCGCACCGCGCCGTTGCTGACCACCACGGGCGTCCAGCCGGCGTCGGCGGCGATCCGCAGCGCGCAGGCGACCAGCGGGTCGAGCCGGGTGTTGGCGAGCACGCCGTCGTGCAGCTCCTCGACGAGGTCGATGGAGGGGATCCGCAGCCCGTACCGGTCCCGGACGGCGTCCGCCACGTCCCACCGGTCGGTCAGCCCGTCGGCGTCGACGGAGAGCAGCCAGTCGATGTCGCCGGCCGGCGCGCCGACGCCGGCCAGGAAGCGTTCCGCCCAGGCGCGGAAGGGGCCGGCCCGGTCGAGCAGGGTGTCGTCCAGGTCCAGCAGGAGCAACGGCACT
Source organism: Micromonospora sp. NPDC004336 (assembly GCF_053602615.1). NCBI lineage: Bacteria > Bacillati > Actinomycetota > Actinomycetes > Micromonosporales > Micromonosporaceae > Micromonospora > Micromonospora sp. NPDC004336. The sequence goes on along the minus strand of NZ_JBSGDY010000228.1, from coordinate 3,677 downwards.
CGGGCACCCTACGGGACTCCGACCGCCCCCGACAGGCCCGAGCGACGGGCCGGCGTCCGGCGCACCGCCGAGCCCTCGGGCGCCTGCCCCGGTGGCGGCGGCGGGCCGGCGTCAGGCCGACAGCAGCGAACGCGCGGGCCCCTGGTCGGGCAGGCGGTCGAGCAGCATGGAGTGGGCCGCCCGGGTGGCCGCGAGGGCCTCCGGGTCGAGCGCGACGACCAGCACGTCCTCCCCGGTGTCCGCGCCGCGCGCCAGCGGCCGGCCCTCCGGGTCGTAGACGGCGGCGCCGCCGCCGAACCGCCACCGGCCCTCCCCGCCGACTGCGTTGGAGAAGACCACGTACATCGTGTTGTCCAGCGCGCGGGCGGCGTAGTAGAGGTCGCGGCGGTGCTCGGAGCCGACCACGTAGCCGCTCGGGCAGAGGTAGCCGTGCGCGCCGTCGACCGCGGCGGCGCGGCCGTGCTCCGGGAAGCAGCCGTCGTAGCAGATGCCGAGCCCGAACCGCCAGCCGTCGACCAGCAGGGTGGCGCCCCGGTCGCCGGCGACGAACAGCTCCCGTTCGCCGCTCCAGAGCTGCTGCTTGTCGTAGCCGACGCGGACCACGCCGGCCGGGTCGACCACCAGCGAGGAGATGGTCCGCCGGCCGTCCGGGTGCCGGACCGCCGCGCCGACCACCACGGCGGCGCCACCGTCGCGGGCGGCCTCGCGCAGCGGGTCCAGGCGCGGGTCTGCGACCGTCGCGGTGGCGTCGGCCGCGACGTCGGTGCCGGCCGGGTCGGCCGCCAGCGTCTGCGGGTGGTACGCGGGCAGGAACAGCTCGGGCAGCACGGTCACCCGGGCGCCCCGCTCCGTGGCCCGGCGGACGAGCCGGGCGGCGGTGGCCGCGTTGCCGGCCACGTCGCCGGGTACGGCCTCGGCCTGCACGGTCGCGACGGTCAGCGGCGCGGCGGGAACCTCGGCGGCGGCGGGGACCTCGGCAGCGGAGGCCTCGGCGGCGGGGGGTGACGTCACGCGCCGATCCTAGACGGCGTCCGCCACGCCCGATGATCATTCGTTCGGCGCAAACCAAGCCGTACGTACGGTTTGCGAGACGAGGGGCGACCTGACACGATCGACCCGTGCCCAGAGTAAGCCAGGACCAGCTCGACGCGCGCCGGCAGGAGATCCTCGCCGCCGCGCGGGCGTGTTTCGCGCGGCACGGCTACGAGGGCGCCACCGTGCGCCGGCTCGAAGAGGCCACCCGGCTGTCCCGCGGCGCGATCTTCCACCACTTCCGCGACAAGGACTCGCTCTTCCTGGCCGTCGCCGAGGACGACGCCGCCGCCATGGTGGAGACGGTCGCCCGCAACGGCCTGGTCCAGGTGATGCGGGACCTGCTGGCCGGCGCGGTCTCCCCCGACACCACCGGCTGGCTGGGCAGCCAGCTCGAGGTCTCCCGGCGGCTGCGCACCGACCCGGCGTTCGCGAAGCGGTGGGCCGAGCGGTCCGCCGCGATCGCCGAGGCGACCCGCGAGCGGCTGGCCCGCCAGCGGGAGGCCGGCGTGCTCCGCGAGGACGTGCCGATCGACGTGCTGGCCCAGTTCCTCGAACTCGCCTACGACGGGCTGGTGCTGCACCTGGCGATGGGCCGCCCCGCCGGCGACCTCGGCCCGGTGCTCGACCTGGTCGAGGAGGCGGTCCGCCGCCGCTGACCGGCGCGCGGGTTCGTCCGGTCGAGGAGGCGGTCCCCGCCGACCGGCACGGCGCCGCGTCTGGTCGAGGAGACGGTCCGCCGCCGACCGCACGACGCCCGCCGGCGGCGCGTCCGCCGCGCCGTCCCTCCCCGCGTCCGGCCGCCCGCGTATCGGTCCGGTAACTCGCCCACCGCGACGGGTCCGGCCTGGCGGGACTGCCCCACAATGGGGCGACCCCCTCGCTCGACAGGAGCAGCAGATGACTGTCCTCGCCGCACCGGGTGACACCTGGGGCATCCCCGGCCCCCTCTTCCTCCGGGTCTACCTCCTCGCCGCCGCCGTGGTCGTCGTCGCCTCGATCGTGCACCGGGCCCGCGTCCTCGCCGGCCCGTCGGCCGGCGACATCGGCCCGCTCGGCCCGCAGCAGGTCGCCTACCTCAACGGCGGGGAGCAGCTCGCGATCTGGACCTCGCTGGGCGGGCTGCGCGGCAGCGGGGCGATCGGCGTACGACCGGACCGGCGGCTCGCGACCGGCGGCCCGCCGCCGGCCGGGCTCACCCCGCTGGACCAGGCGATCCACCGCGCGGCCGGCCGGAACGCCACCACCCGCGAGCTGCGCCACGACGAGTGGGTGCGCCGGGCGCTCGACCAGCTCCGGACCGGCCTGGAGGAGCGCGGGCTGGCGCTCTCGCCGGCCCGCCGGGCGGCCCTGCTCCGTGGCACGGTCCTGCTCTCCGCCCTGCTGCTGGTCGGCTTCGTCCGGATCTTCGCGGGCCTGTCCAACGACCGGCCGGTCGGCTGGCTCGTGCTGAGCCAGCTCCCGCTGATCGTGGCCGTGGTCCTGCTCTACCGGGTGCCCCGGCGGACCCGCGCCGCCACCCGGGAGCTGCGCGGCCTGCGGCAGCGGCACACCTATCTCGCCCCCGCGTCGGCCCCCGCCTACGCCACCTACGGTGCGACGGGCGCCGCGATGGGCGTGGCGCTGTTCGGCGCCGCGTCGCTGTGGGCGATGGATCCCGGCTTCGCCGAGCAGGCCGAGATCCAGCGGCAGGCGGCCAGCAGCGCCGGCGGCTCCTCCGGCTGCGGCGGCGGCAGCTCGTGCGGCGGTGGTGGTGGCGGGGGCGGCTGCGGCGGCGGGTGCGGAGGCGGGTGCGGCGGATGACCGGCCCGCACGGGGTCGGCATCGGCTGGCGGCCGGAGATCTCCGGCTTCGTCGCCGACCTGCCCGGGCTGCGCTTCGTGGAGGTCGTCGCGGAGTCCGTCCCGGCGACCGGGCCACTGCCCGCCGGGCTCGCCGCGCTGCGCGAGCGCGACGTGACGGTCGTACCGCACGGCGTGCGGCTCTCCCTCGGCGGCGCGGAGCCCGTCGATCCGGCCCGGGTCGCCCACCTGGCGGCGGTGGCGGAGCTGACGGACGCGCCGCTGGTCAGCGAGCACATCGCGTTCGTCCGGGCCGGCGGCGTCGAGGCCGGCCACCTGCTGCCGCTGCCCCGCAGCCGGGCGGCGGTCGACGCGGTCTGCGCCAACGTCGCCCGCGCCCAGGCGGAGTTGCCGGCGCCGATCGCGCTGGAACCGATCGCGGCCCTGTTCGACTGGCCCGACGACGAGCTCGACGAGGCCGACTTCCTCACCGAGATCCTCGACCGCACCGGCGCGTTCCTGCTGCTCGACGTCGCGAACGTCTACGCCAACGCCCGCAACCGGGGCACCGACCCGGTCGCGCTGCTCGACCGGCTGCCGCTGGACCGGGTCGCCTACCTGCACGTGGCCGGCGGCGCCGACCATGGCGGCTTCTACCACGACACGCACACCGATCCGGTGCCCCCGGCGGTGCTCGACCTGCTGCGCGAGCTGTGCGCCCGCCGCCGGCCGCCGGCGCTGCTGCTGGAGCGCGACGGGCACTACCCGCCCGCCGCGACGCTGCGCGCCGAGCTGGACGCCCTCGCCGCCGCCGCCGGCTTCCCGGCGGTGACGTGAGCGGCGACCTGGCCGCCCGGCAGGCCG
>NZ_JBSGDY010000227.1:0-8009 GCF_053602615.1 Micromonospora sp. NPDC004336 | reverse complement strand
GCAACTGGTGAAGTTCTCCTCGGCGGCGCTGAACGACATCTGCGACCACAGCGGCCGGTCGGCCTCGGCCAGCGCCCGGACCAGGCCGAAGTAGATGCCGCGCCGCCGGCGTGGCGGCACCCGACCGACCGACCGGCGGGTGGCGCCGCGCCGGGCCGCAGCCCGGTGGACGGGCCGCGGGTCAGGCCGGCATGGAGGCGAAGACGACCACGTTGTCCGGATAGCTGCGGGCGGCCTGGTCGAAGACGCCACCGCAGGTGACCACGCGCAGGCCGGGCCGGTCGCTGGGACCGTAGACCTGCTCGGTCGGGAACTCGGTCTTCGGGTACGCCTTCACCGACTCGACCGTGAAGGTGGCCCGCTGGCCGTCCTCGCGGGTGACCGTGATCGTGTCCCCGGGTTGCAGGGCGCCGAGGGAGAAGAAGACCGCCGGCCCCATCGCCGCCGAGTCGACGTGCCCGACGATGACCGCGTTGCCGACCTCGCCCGGGCTGGGCCCCGGCTCGTACCAGCCGGCGAGCTGCGCCTGCTCCAGCGGCGGCACCTGGACGGTGCCGTCGGGGTTGGTGCCGAGCGACATGATCGAGGCGTCCACGCCGATGCGGGGGATGGTGATCGTGGTGGGGGCGGAACGGGCGAGCCCGGTTGCGGCCCCGCCGGCGACGTCCGGGTCCGCGCCGTCGGAGCCCGGCACCGCCGGTCCGCTGCCGGTCGGGGCGGCCTGGGCCAGGGGCTGGGGAGGGCGGGGAGCGGGCGTGGTCTTGAGCGAGGCGCCGATCATGCCGGCGCCCACCATCGCGAACAGGACGACGACGGCCGCGCCGGCGGCGCGCCACGGTCTCCCGTGACGGCCGCCGGCCGGTGTCGCCGTCACGTCAGACGAAGGACTCATCGGTCCGGCGCCGACGCATCAGCACGAGGCCACCCAGGGCGGCCGCGCCGAGCAGGCTCGCCCCACCGGCGGCCAGGCCCCGGTCGGTGCCGGCGCCGACGCCGCCGTCACCGCCGTCGACCCCGCCGCGGGGCAGGACGACCAGTTCGCCCTCGCCGCACGAGCCCTTGAGCTTGTAGCGGCCCGGCTGGGCGTCCTCGGAGACCTCGGCCTCGCCGTAGTAGACGAAGTCCCGCTTGTGCTCCCAGCCCTTGTCCTTGCCGTAGTCCCCGGACTCCTCGTCGGACCAGCCGTTCTCGTGGCCCTTGCCGTCGCGCTCCGAGTCCCACTTGTCCGAGCTGTTGCCCTTGTGGTCCTCGCGGCCGTAGTCGCCGCCGCGCTCCGAGTCCCACTTGTCCGAGCTGTTGCTCTTGTGGTCCTCGCGGCCGTAGTCGCCGCCGCGCTCCGAGTCCCACTTGTCCGAGCCGTAGCCCTTGTCGTCCTCGCGGCCGTAGTCGCCGCGCTCGTCCGAGCCGTAGCCCTTGTGGTCCTCGCGGCCGTAGTCACCGCGCTCCGAGCCGTACCCCTTGTGGTCCTCGCGGCCGCCCTCGGCGTCCTGGCCGTGCTCGTAGCCCTTCCAGTCCCGGTCGCCCTGGTCGGCGGCGTCGGCGGCGCCCCCGCCCTGGCCACCGTTCGCCGGCGGCTGGCCACCGTTCGCCGGCGGCTGACCGCCGTTGGCCGGCGGCTGCGGCTGCCCGGTGCCGTCGTCCGTCGGGCGCGGCTTCGGGGTCTCGTCCTTGCCGTCGTGGTCCTTGCCCTTGTCGTGGTCGCGGCCCTTGTCGTGGTCCTTGCCGCCCTCGTGGTCCTTGCCCCTGTCGTGTTCGCGGGGGCCCTCCTCCCCACGCCGGTCACCGCGGTCCTCGGCCGGCTTGAGCTTGACCTTGCCGGTGACCTTGGACCACACGTACGCGTGCTCCTGGCGCTCCGAGCAGATCTCGAGCAGCTTGACCGTGTCGCCCGCCTTGACGACGTGGGGCTTGGCGTAGACCTTGCCCTCCGCGTCGTGGTGGCCGTCCGCGAACGCGATCCCCGGCGTGAACACGAGCAGGGACGCGCCACCGAGGGCAGCGCCCGCAACGACCTTCCCGAGCATCTTGTTTGCCATGACCTGCGTCACTCCATCCCTGTTGTCCTGGGCTCGGTCGACATCCGAGCTACGAACGACGTTAGACCGTTTCACGACCTATGCAGGGAAAGATTCGCGTTTTGACCTTTGTTGTCGGCCAGGGCGATAGGAGTGTTAAGCCGGTTAAGTCGGTTCCAGCCGCGGTCGCGTCGTTGCCGCCCGCCAGGCGCGGTGCGGCCCTTCTCGCGCCCGGTGGGCCGCCCGGGCCGTCGTCGTCCGGTCCCGCACCCGCCCGCCGCCCCGCATTGCATCGAGCCATTGCCATGGAAGCGCTCCCATGCAAGAATCTCCGCACGCGGTTCTTCACGGAGCCACACCGCGCAGGCAGGAGTTCGAGGGCAACCGGTCCGCCGGACGGCCTCCCGCCCGCCGGCCGTCGCCGGCCGCACCACCACCACGCCCGTCCGGGTCGGGCACCCCCGAAGAATCCCGTTGGCGCCGGCGGTCGTCCGCGCAGGACGCCCATCGGGCCGTATCGCCGGGCCGTTCGCGGATCCGGTCTCGCCCAAGGAGATCAGTGGCATGAATGTGTGGAGAAGGCTGTCCGGCCCGCGCCGGGCCCTCGCGCTCGGCGGCGCGGGCGCCCTGGTCGCGGGCGGGCTGGTGACCCTTCCGGTCACCGTGGCGCACGCCGCCACCCAGTGCGACGTGTCGTACACGACCAGCGACTGGCAGGGCGGGTTCACCGCCACCGTCAACATCAAGAACGTCGGCGACGCCCTCAACGGCTGGACGCTGGGCTTCACCTTCCCCGACGGCAACCAGCGGGTGCAGCAGGGCTGGTCGGCCCGCTGGTCACAGACGGGCCGCAACGTCACCGCGCAGAACGAAGCCTGGAACGGATCGGTCGCCAGCGGAGCCACCGTCAGCATCGGCTTCAACGGCGCCTGGAGCGGCAGCAACCCGAAGCCCACGTCGTTCACCCTCAACGGGGTGACCTGCAACGGCGGCACCCCCACGACGCCGCCGCCGACCACGCCGCCGCCGACGACTCCGCCGCCGACCACACCGCCCCCGACGACCCCGCCGCCGACCACGCCCCCGCCCGGGCAGCGCGTCGACAACCCGTACCTGAACGCCCAGGGGTACGTGAACCCCGAGTGGAAGGCGAAGGCCGAGTCCGTGTCGGGCGGCAACCGGGTGTCGAACAACCCGACCGCCGTGTGGCTGGACCGGATCGCCGCCATCAACGGCACCCCCGACAGCAGCTCCAACGGCGCGATGGGCGTCCGGGACCACCTGAACAAGGCGCTGGAGCAGGGCGCGAAGTACATCCAGTTCGTCATCTACAACCTGCCCGGCCGGGACTGCTCGGCGCTGGCCTCCAACGGTGAGCTGGGTCCGGACGAGCTGCCCCGCTACAAGGCCGAGTACATCGACCCGATCGCCGCGATCCAGGGCGACCCGAAGTACGCGGGCCTGCGGATCATCAACATCATCGAGATCGACTCGCTGCCGAACCTGGTGACCAACACCTCCGGCAACCCCGGTGGCACCGCGATGTGCGACACGGTGAAGGCCAACGGCGCGTACGTCAACGGCGTCGGCTACGCCCTGGCGAAGCTGGGCGCGATCGGCAACGTCTACAACTACATCGACGCCGCCCACCACGGCTGGATCGGCTGGGACAGCAACTTCGGCCCGGTCGCCGACCAGCTCAAGGCCGCCGCCGTGGCGTCCGGCAGCACCGTGGCCAACGTGCACGGCTTCATCGTCAACACGGCCAACTACTCCGCCCTGCGGGAGCCGTACGTCAAGGTCACCGACACGGTCAACGGCCAGACGGTGCGGCAGTCCAAGTGGATCGACTGGAACCAGTACGTCGACGAGCTGTCGTTCGCCCAGGCGTTCCGGCAGAAGCTGGTCTCCGTCGGCTTCGACAGCAACATCGGCATGCTGATCGACACCTCCCGCAACGGCTGGGGCGGCTCCGCCCGGCCCACCGGCCCGGGCGCGACGACCAGCGTGGACACCTACGTCGACGGCGGCCGGGTCGACCGTCGCTTCCACACCGGCAACTGGTGCAACCAGGCCGGCGCCGGCCTGGGCGAGCGCCCCAAGGCCGCCCCGGAGCCGGGCATCGACGCGTACGTCTGGGTGAAGCCCCCGGGCGAGTCGGACGGCTCCAGCAAGGAGATCCCCAACAACGAGGGCAAGGGCTTCGACCGGATGTGCGACCCGACCTACACCGGTAACGCCCGCAACGGCAACAACATGAGCGGCGCCCTGCCGGACGCCCCGATCTCGGGCGCCTGGTTCCCCGCGCAGTTCACCCAGCTCATGCAGAACGCGTACCCGCCGCTGTCCTGACCCCGGCGCCCGCCTGCCGCCGGCAGTAGGTGAGGCACTCCCGCGGCAGGTTCCCCGGGCCCCTGGCCCGACCGCTCGACGGTCGGGCCAGGGGCCCCCTCGCGTACCCGGTCAGGGGACCGTCTTCTCGATGGCCGCCCGGCCCATCTCGGCCAGGTCGCGCCGGGCCCGCTCGACGTTCTCCGGCGTCAGGTCCTGGCCCCGGGCCGCGACCAGGTCCTCCGGCTCCCAGGGCTGCTCAGCGCCGGTGCGGATGTTGTCCGGGGCCGCTCCCGTGCCGGTGCCGGTGGCCCCGGTGCCGGCGGCGTACGGGTCGCCGATCAGCTCGTCGGTGGCTGCCCCGCCCTCCGGCCGGTCACCGGGCTCCGTGAACGACGGGGTGTCCCGGTCGGCGCCGCCGCCGGTCCCCAGCTGGGGGACGCCGGTGTCGTCCTCGACCGCCGCGGCCACCTCGGGGCTCTCCTCCAGCGGTCGGTCACGGTCACGATCCGTCATGTCGCTGCCCTCCTGCCGCCAGGTGGTGTCCTGATCCTCCTCGCGTACCCCTCGTGGCGGCGCCCATGCCCGGACGCCCCGGGCCGGTCAGCCCCCGTCGCCCGGCGACTCGGACGACTCGGGCGGCTCGGCCGGGTTGCGCCACTGCCACAGCAGCATCAGCACGCCGAACGCGAGCATGCCGAGGCCGGCCCAGAGGTTGATCCGCACCCCCTGCGCCTTCTCGACGGCGGTGGCGCCGTCGAAGACGCCGACCAGGGTGACGATGACCCCGTACGCCGTGAAGAGGCCGCCGATCACCCGGCGGATGTCGAACAGTCGCGCGGCGGCGGACCGTCGGCGGGCCTCCTCGGTGCCCCGCACCATGTGGTCGTGCCCCTGGGGGTCGAGGTTCTCCATCGACATGGTCGAGCACCCCTTTCTAGAAGACCGGCAGGTAGAGCAGGAGGGAGAGCGCCACCGCGGTCAGGCCGAGCAGCACCGGCGACCGCCACCAGACCCGGTCGCCGGCCAGCACGTCGCCCCGCAGGTCGACGCCGCCCGCGCCGTAGACCAGCCCGCGCAGGTCCTCGTTCCGCTTCGGCGCGGTGAACGGGGTGACGACGGCGGCGACGACGGCCGCCGTGACGAACGCGATGCCGGCGCCCCAGAAGCTCTCCTCCAGGTCGGAGTTGAAGTGGATCACCCCGGCCTTGTAGAGCAGGTAGGTGGCCAGCGCGGCCAGTGTGCCGAGGAGCAGGGAGAGGAAGCCGGCCGCCGCGCTCATTCGCCGCCAGAACATGCCGATGATGAAGGTGGCGAACAGCGGCGCGTTGAACAGGGAGAAGAGCGCCTGGATGTAGTTCATGATGTTGCTGAAGCCGGCGGCGATGAACGCCGTGCCGATGCCGACCAGCACGCCGCCGACGGTCGCCCACCGGCCGACCCGGATGTAGTGCTCGTCCGGCCGGTCCCGCCGGACGTACGACTGCCAGATGTCGTAGGTGAACACGGTGTTGAAGCCGCTGACGTTCGCCGCCATGCCGGCCATGAACGACGCGACCAGGCCGGTCACCGCGATCCCGAGGACGCCGTTGGGGAGCAGGTCGCGCATCAGCAGGGGGATCGCGTTGTTGTAGACCAGGTCGCCGCTCTCCGCGCCGAGCCCCTGCACGGTGACCAGCGCGACCAGGCCGGGGATCACCGTGACGACCGGGATGAGCAGCTTCGGGTACGCGGCGATGATCGGCGTCCGGCGGGCGGCGCTCATGTTCTTGGCCGACAGGGCGCGCTGCACCTCGGCGAAGTTGGTCGTCCAGTAGCCGAAGGAGAGCACGAAGCCGAGGCCGAAGACGATGCCGATCCAGTGCGCGCCGAGCGGGTTGTCGGTGCCGCCCGTGTCCTGCCAGGTGTGCAGCCCCGCCTCGCCCAGCTTCGACTCGCGCACCGCGTCCATCAGGCCGGCGACGCCGCCCACCTTGACCAGGCCCAGGATCGTGATCGGCAGCAGGCCCGCGATGATCACGAAGAACTGGAGCACCTCGTTGTAGATCGCCCCGGAGAGCCCGCCCACCGTGATGTACGCCAGCACGATCAGCGCGCCGACCACGATGGCGACCCAGAGCGGCCAGCCGAGCAGCGCCTGCATGATCAGCGCCAGCGCGTAGAGGTTCACCCCGGCGATGAGCACCTGGGCGACGGCGAAGCTGAGCGCGTTCAGCAGGTGGGTGGGGCGGTTGAAGCGCAGCCGCAGGTACTCGGGGACGCTGCGGACCTTGGAGCCGTAGTAGAAGGGCATCATCACGATGCCGAGGAACACCATCGCCGGCACGGCGCCGATCCAGTAGTAGTGCAGCGTCATCGCGCCGTACTGGGCGCCGTTGGCGGCCATGCCGATGATCTCCAACGCGCCCAGGTTGGCGGAGACGAAGGCCAGGCCGGTCACCCAGGCGGGCAGGGAGCGGCCGGAGAGGAAGAAGTCGACGCTGGTCTTGATGGCCCGCCGGGCGGCGAAGCCGACGCCGAGCACCGTGACGAAGTAGAGCGCCAGGATGCCGTAGTCCAGGACGTTCATGTTGAGCCGGAGGCCGCCGTCGTCCATCCCGTCACCCTTTCCTCGACCGGCCGCGCCGGAAGAGTCCGCGCGCGCTCAGTTACCCAGAACGCGAAGTTCGACGCCTGGAACGGCCCGGGTGTGCGGCGGAGGATCCGCGCGTGCCGCCGGTGGACACGACGGGGCGCCCCGGCCCGTGCCTGCCGGGGCGCCCCGTCGAGCGGTCAGCGGCCGAGGACGCGGTCCAGGAAGTCGCGGTAGTGGCGGACCGCCATCCGTAGCTGCTCGGTGTCGGCCGAGCCGGCGTCCTGCCAGCCGCCCAGCTTGTTCTTCTGCGCGGACAGCGCCGAGGCGAGCGCCTGGATGGCCTCGTCGACCAGCGACTGCGCCTCCCCGGCCGCCGCCCGCGGGTCGTCCACGAACCGCAGCTGGACGTCCCGCCAGCGGTCCCGGAAGCCCTGCGCGGTCGCCGGGTCCAGGAGCGAGGCCGGCTCGGCGGCCACCGTCGACCCGGCCGGCCGGGACGTGCCGGCGTCCTCCAGCGTGCCCGGGGTGCCGGCGCGCCCGGGCGACGTGTGCCCGGTGTCCGGGTCGACCATCGCGGGGGTGGCGCTGCCGTATCCGGCCCCGCCGGCGGCGGCCGTCGCCGGGTCGCCGGCCCGCCCGGTCAGGTCGGTCCGGCGCTCCGGCCGGCCGTCGGCGGCGTCCGGCGGCAAGACGGTCGTGTCGCGCCCGGCCTCCCCGCGCCCGGTCTCTCCGCGCCCGGTCTCGTCGAGGCGGTCGTCCCCGGGCCCGCTCTCGCCGCGCCCGCCGGCGCGGTGGAACTCCGCCGTCGGGTCGGCCCGACGCCCCTCGCGCTCGCCGTCCGCGGCCCCGTCGCCGGGGCGGGCGGTCCACTCCGCGCGCGGGTCGGGCTCGTTCTCGGGGTCCGGGTTCGCGAGGGCGGACGCGGCCACCGCGCCGCCGACCGTGGTGGCGCCGAAGGCAGTGGGCACCGGACCCGGCTCGTGGAACTCCGGCCGCCCGCCGTCGCCGACGTAGAGGCAGTCCGCGGCGGCCACGCCGAGCCGCCGGCACGCCGCCTGGTAGAGCGCCGGATCCGGCTTGCAGCGACC
>NZ_JBSGDY010000226.1:0-8029 GCF_053602615.1 Micromonospora sp. NPDC004336 | reverse complement strand
GGCCGTCGCGGGGGCGGGCAGCCGGGCGGCGAGCCGGTCCAGGGCGGCGCGCAGGGTCGGCAGGCCGGCGCCGGTGACCGCGCTGACCGCCACGGTGTCGGCCCCGGCCAGGGAGGTGGCGGCCAGCTCGGCCCGGGCCCGGGCCGCCGCCGGCCCCGGATCGGCCAGGTCCGCGCGGGTCACCACCAGCAGGCCGTACGACACCCCCAGCGCGTGCAGCGCGGCCAGGTGCTCGGCCGACTGCGGCATCCAGCCCTCGTCGGCGGCCACCACGACCAGCGCGGCGGGCACCGGGCCGACGCCGGCGAGCATGTTCGGCACGAACCGCTCGTGCCCCGGCACGTCGACGAACGCGACCGTCGCGCCGGACGGCAGGGCGGTCCAGGCGAACCCGAGGTCGATGGTCATGCCCCGGCGGCGTTCCTCGGCCCACCGGTCGGGCTCCATCCCCGTCAGCGCCCGGACCAGGGTCGACTTGCCGTGGTCGACGTGCCCGGCGGTGGCCACCACGAACACGTCTCAGCCGCCCCCCGGCACCCGCAGCACGGCGGCGCGGACGGTGTCGTCGGCGTCGGCGGGCACGCAGCGCAGGTCCAGCAGCAGCCGTCCCCGGACGACGCGGCCGAGCACCGGCGGGTCGCCGACGCGCAGCGGCTCGGCGTACCGCTCGGGCAGGGCGAGCGCCCACGACGCCAGCTCGACGCCCGGGGCGCCACCGCCCCCGACGACGGCGCGGGCGGGCACCACCTCCGCCTCGCACCCGCCGGCGGCGAGGCCGTCGCGCAGCCGCTCGACCCGCTCGCGCAGGCCGCCGGCGTGGGCGTGCAGGGCCGCCCGGGTGGGCGTGGCGGGATCGGCGAGGGTGGCCGCGAGCGCGGCGAGGGTCAGCTTGTCCACCCGCAGCGCCCGCGCGAGGGGATGCCGGCGCAGCCGTTCGACCAGGTCCGCGGCCCCGAGCAGCAGCCCCGCCTGCGGCCCGCCGAGCAGCTTGTCGCCGCTGGCGGTGACCAGCGCCGCCCCGTCCCGCAGGGTGCTGGCGGCGTCGGGCTCGTCGGGCAGCAGCGGATCGGGGGCGAGCAGCCCGGAGCCGATGTCGGCGACCACCGGCACGCCGAGGGCGGCCAGGCGCCGCACCGGCACCGCCGAGGTGAAGCCGGTGACCCGGAAGTTCGACGGGTGCACCTTCAGCACGAAGCCGGTACGCGGGCCGAGCGCGGCGGCGTAGTCGTCGAGCGTGGTGCGGTTGGTGGTGCCCACCTCGCGCAGCCGCGCGCCGGTGCTCTCCAGCAGGTCGGGCAGGCGGAACCCGTCGCCGATCTCCACCAGCTCGCCCCGGCTCACGACGATCTCCGCGTCGGCGGCCAGCGCGGTGGCGGCCAGCACCAGGGCGGCGGCGCCGTTGTTGACCACGTGCACCGCGCCGGCGGCGGGCACGGCGGCGGCCAGGGTGTCGAGGGCGTCGCGGCCGCGCCGGGCCCGCCGGCCGGTGCGCAGGTCCAGCTCGACGTCGGTGTGCCCGGCGGCGGCGGTGACCGCCGCGACGGCGGCCGGCGACAGCGCGGCCCGGCCCAGGTTGGTGTGCAGCACCACCCCGGTCGCGTTGAGCACGGCCCGGGGGCCGGGCGCGGGCAGGGCGGTCAGCGCGGCGTCGCGTACCGCCTCGGGGGTGATCTCGCCCCGGCGGGCCAACTCCTGCGCCCGCCGGACGGCGGCCTTGACGCGGTCGCGGCCCACGGCGGTCGCCGCGGCGGCCAGCCGGGGGTCGGCGAGCAGCGCGTCGGTGCGCGGCACCCGCCGGCGCGGATCGGCCGCGACGTCGCCCATGGCCCCCTCTTCCACAGCGTGGCGGAGACGGACGGGAATCGAACCCGCCTGGCCCGGATCCCGGACCACACCGGTTTTGAAGACCGGGAGGGGCACCAGCCGCCTGAACGCCTCCACGCAGCAGTGAACCACAGGCCCGGCGGGCGGGTGCGGGCAGCTCAGCCCTCGGCGGCGCGCCGCCGCAGGCGCTCCCGCTGCGGCACCACCGTGTACTTCGGGTCCTTCGCCGAGGCGACGCCGCCGTGGAAGATGCCGAAGCGGGTCGCCACCGACGCGGCCAGCAGCGCCGCCCCGGACAGCGCCGAGAGCGTGCGGCTGCGCCGGCCCAGCAGCGCCCCGGCCACCCCGACGGCGGTCAGGGCCCGCCCGGCGCGCAGCAGCCGACCGGCGGACCCGGTGCGGTAGGGCTCGCTGAGCAGCCCCAGCCGCGTCTCCACGCGGTGCGCGCCGTACAGCTCCAGGGCCGCGCCCGCCACCGCCATCCGGCGGGCGGGCCCGGCCTGCGCGACCGGCGCCGCGATCAGACCCACTCCCGCGCCGCTGGCCAGGGCGCTGCCCGCGAAGATGGTCGGCAGCTCCGGGTACGCCTCGTGCCACGACGGCACGGCCGTGTCGGCGAGCAGCACGCCCGTGTACGTGGCCAGCGCCGGCGCGGTCACCGCGGCGGCCAGCCCGGCGGCGTGCCCCACCGGCGGCAGGACCCGACGGGCCAGCCCCGGCAGGCCCCGGTCGGGCAGCCACGCCGCGCCCTCGGCGACCGCCGCGATCCCGGCGGCCGGCCCGAACGCGCCGAGGATCCAGGTGCCCACGGACATCGGCGACGTCGGCTTGGCCAGCCGCAGCATGTGGTGGAACCGGGCCGGCCGCCCCAGATCCTTGATCAGGAAGACGGTGCTGGCGGTGACCGCCGCCAGCGAGGTGACCCGGCCGGCGCGGCGCAGCGCCGGCCGGCCGGTGGCCTGCCCGCCCGCCGCCAGCAGCGACGAGCCGGCCGCCAGCCCGCCGGTGAACAGGTACGCCGCGATGTCCCACTTCCAGACGGGCGCCTTGAGGATCGGCCGGCCGTAGTAGGAGGTGAACTCGGCCTCGGGGACCCTCAGCTCCTCGCCGCCGCGCCGCCCGCGCCCGCCACGCTCCGGACTCACGACGAACCTCCCACGAACGCGGCCACGGCCGCCGCCGCCATCGCCAGCGCGGCCAGGCCGGCCCGCTTCCACATCCTCGGCAGGTCCCGGGTGGTGACCACCGGGTCCGGCGGCAGCCCGTACACCTCCGGCTCGTCGAGCAGCAGGAAGAACGCCCCGTCGCCGCCCACCCCGTCGCCAGGGTCGTGCCCGTAGAGCCGCGCCTCGGGCACGCCCCGCTCGTGCAGCGTCGCCACCCGGGCCGCGGCCCGCTCCCGCAGCTCGTCGAGGGGCCCGTACTGGATGGACTCGGTCGGGCACGCCTGCGCGCAGGCGGGGGTCTTCCCCGCGCCGATCCGGTCGTAGCACAGCGTGCACTTCCACGCCCGGCCGTCGCCCGCGCGCTGGTCGATGACGCCGTACGGGCAGGCGGAGATGCAGTAGCCGCAGCCGTTGCAGATGTCCTCCTGCACCACCACAGTGCCGAACTCGGTGCGGAACAGCGAGCCGGTCGGGCAGACGTCGAGGCAGGCCGCGTGGGTGCAGTGCTTGCAGACGTCCGACATCATCAGCCACCGGAAGTCGGAGCGGCCCTCGGCGCCACCGGCGCGCCCCGGCGGCCCCGCCCCCGGCATCCCCAGGAACTCCGGCCCCGCCGTCCGGCCCGGCGAATCCTGGGGCCCGGCCGGGCGGGGCTGCTCGACGAACGCCACGTGCCGCCACGAGTTCGCGGTCAGCGCGCCGGTGTTGTCGTACGACATGCCGAGCAGGTCCAGCCCCGAGCCGGGGACGTCGTTCCACTCCTTGCACGCCACCTCGCACGCCTTGCAGCCGATGCAGACGCTGGTGTCGGTGAAGAAACCCATCCGGGGCGGGGCGTCGGCCCAGCCCGCCTCCGGGGCCGGGTCCAGGGGCCCGGAGAGGCTGTGCGGGTCAGGAAGCATCACGGCCCTCCCCGACGCCGTCGGCGGCCTCCGGCGGGGCGAGCGCCCCCGGGGTGAGCGTCGGGGGCGGGCTGCCGGGCACGATGCCCGCCCGCCGCTGGTAGCCGGCCACCAGCTCCAGCAGGGCCGGGCCGGTGGGCCGCCGACCGGGCCGCACGTCACAGGTACCGATCTTGCTCTCCTGGATCAGCACGTTCGGGTCGAGGGTGATCCCGAACAGGTCGTTGGCCGAGTCGCCCGTCACCAGGCCCTCGAACCCGAAGTGGTACGGCAGCCACACCTGGTGGATCACCCGGCCGTCCACCCGCAGCGGGCGGAGCCGGTCGGTGACCAGCACCTTCGCCTCGATCACCGCCCGGCCGCTGACCAGGTGCGCCCAGCCCAGGTGCGCCAGGCCCGCCTCCGCCGCCAGGTCCGGGGACACCTCGACGAACATCTCCGGCTGCAGCTCCGCCAGCGGCCGCACCGTACGGCTCATCCCGCCCGCCGTGTGGTGCTCGGTGAGCCGGCTGACCGTGAACACGTACGGGAACACCTGACTGTGCTCCTGCGGCGGGCTCGGGTTCACCGAGTTCACCGGGTGCGCGTACACCTTGCGGGTGGGGTTGGCCTGCTGGCGGTAGAGCGGGTTGCGCACCGGCGACTCGGCCGGCTCGTAGTGCGTCGGCAGCGGGCCGTCGAGCACGCCGCTGGGCGCGTACAGCCAGCCCTTCCCGTCGCCCTGCATCACGAACGGGTCGTCGCCGGCAATCCCCTCCGGGCCGGACGCGCCGTCGGGCGGCCGGTACGTCGGCGGCTTGGTCCGCTCGAAGTCCGGCACGTCGTAGCCCGTCCACTCCCCCGCGTCCGGGTCCCACCAGACGTAGCGCTTGCGCTCGCTCCACGGCCGGCCCTGCGGGTCGGCGGAGGCCCGGTTGTAGAGGGTGCGCCGGTTCGCCGGCCACGCCCAGCCCCACTCGGCGGCCACCCAGTCCTGCTCGTGCCGGGGCTTGCGCCGCGCCGCCTGGTTGACGCCGTCGGCGTACACCCCGGAGTAGATCCAGCAGCCCACGGCGGTCGAGCCGTCGTCGCGGGCCTCCGCGAACGTGGACAGCGGCCGGCCGGTCGCCACCTCGTACCCGTTGATCTCGCGCAGCACCGCCTCGGCGCTCGGCTCGGCGTGCGGGCCGTGCGTGGGGTAGTCCCAGGCCAGGTCGAGCAGCGCCCGGTCGCGCGGCAGGTCGGAGCCGGCCAGCTTCTCCCGCAGGCGGCGCCCGAGGTGGTAGAAGAACCACAGCTCGGAGCGGGCGTCGCCCGGCGGGTCGAGAGCCTTCTCCCGCCACTGCAGCAGCCGCTGGGTCTGGGTGAAGGTGCCCTCCTTCTCCACGTGCGAGGCGGCCGGCAGGAAGAACACCTCCGTCCGGCACTGCTCCGGCACGATCTCGCCGGTGGCGACCTCCGGGCCGTTGCGCCAGAACGTGGCGCTCTCGATCATGAACAGGTCGCGGACCACCAGCCAGTCGAGGTTGGCCATACCCAGGCGCTGGGCCCGGCCGTGCGCCGAGCCGACCGCCGGGTTCTGGCCGAGCAGGAAGTAGCCCCTAACCTTCCCGTCGATCATGTTCAGCACCTGCTGGTACGTGCCGTGGTCACCCGTCATCCGGGGCAGGTACCCGTAGCAGAAGTCGTTCTCCGGCGTCGCCGCGTCCCCCCAGTACGCCTTCAGCAGGCTCGCCGCGTAGGCGCGGGCGTCGCCCCAGAAGCCCTTCTGCCCCGGGTGCCGGATGCTGTCCACCCACGCGTCGAAGGTGGGGTGGTCGGCGTGGTGCGGCATCGGCAGATAGCCCGGCAGCAGGTTGAACAGCGTCGGGATGTCGGTGGAGCCCTGGATGCTGGCATGCCCCCGCAGCGCCAGGATGCCCCCGCCGGGTCGACCCATGTTGCCCAGCAGCAGCTGGATGATCGCGCCCGTGCGGATGTACTGCACGCCGACGCTGTGCTGCGTCCACCCCACCGAGTAGATCAGCACCCCGGTGCGCTCCCGGCCCGAGTTGGCCGTCCACGCCTCGGCCAGCTCCAGGAACTTCTCGCGCGGGATGCCGCAGACGCGCTCCACCATCTCCGGGGTGTAGCGGGCGAAATGCCGCCTGAGGATCTGGTAGACGCAGCGCGGGTGTTGCAACGTCTCGTCGCGTTCGACCTGCCCGCCCACCTGGGCGCCGTGCGACTCGTGGCGCAGCCCGGCGGCGGTGTCGCGCTCCTTGGCGGTGTGCCCGCTGCCGGAGTCCGACTCGTGGCCCGCGTACTGCCAGGAGTCCTGCACGTAGGAGCCGGTCTCCGGGTCGAAACCGGAGAAGAAGCCGTCGCCGTCCTCGGTGTCGACGAAGCGCTCGCTGACGATCGTCGCGGCGTTGGTGTACGCCAGCACGTACTCCCGGAAGTCCAGCTCGTTCTCCAAGATGTGGCGCACGACGCCGCCGAGCAGCGCGATGTCGGAGCCCGCGCGGATCGGCAGGTAGGTGTCGGCCAGCGCGCTGGTGCGGGTGAACCGCGGGTCGACGTGGAACACCCTGGCGCCGCGCCGCTTGGCCTCCATGACCCACTGGAAGCCCACCGGGTGGGCCTCGGCCATGTTCGAGCCCTGGATGACGATGACGTCAGCGTTGGCGACGTCCTGCTGGAAGTCCGTCGCGCCACCGCGACCGAAGCTGGCCCCCAGACCGGGGACGGTGGCGGAGTGTCAAATGCGGGCCTGGTTCTCGATCTGGAGCGCCCCCATCGCGGTGAACAGCTTCTTGATGAGGTAGTTCTCCTCGTTGTCCAGCGTCGCCCCGCCCAGGCTGGAGATGCCCAGCGTGCGGTTGAGCGGCCGGCCCTGGGTGTCGACGTCCTCCCACGTCTCGGCGCGGGCGGCGATGATCCGATCGGCGATCATGTCGAGCGCGACGTCGAGGTCGAGATCCTCCCACTCGGTGCCGTAGGGGCGCCGGTAGCGGACCTTCGTCTGCCGCAGCGGGCTGGTGACGAGGCTCTTGCTGGCCGAGCCCTTCGGGCAGAGCCGCCCCCGGGAGATCGGGCTGTCCGGGTCGCCCTCGATCTGGGTGACCCGCTCGTCCCTGACGTACACGCGCTGCCCGCAGCCGACCGCGCAGTAGGGACAGACCGAGCGGGCCATCCGGTCGGCGGTCTCGGTGCGCGCGGTCAGCCCGGCCGAACGCGCGGACTGCGCGGCGGCGCCCCGGCCCAGCGGGTCGGTGCCGGTGAGCTGCCGGTAGACCGGCCAGCCCTGGATGAAGGTCCGCAGACCCATCCCGCGACACCCCCTCCCGCGGCCCCGACGCCGTCGACCCCTCGAACACTAGGGCAGCCGGCCCGCGCCCGCGACCCGAGCCCGCCATCACCACCCGCCGGTCACCGCCCGCGTCCGCTCCCTTCACGTACGCCGAAACCGGCGCCGCCCGAGCCGGACGGGCTCGGGCGACGCCGGTTTCGTACCTGCTCCGGATGTGCCGCCGGCCGGCACCCGTGTTCGGGCGCCGGCCGGTGGTCCCCCTTGTGGTGGAAGGTCTGTGTCAGCTGTTCCAGTGCTCGGCGACGAGGTCGGCGGCCTGCTGCTCCCACTGGGCGTAGTGGTCGGGGTACGCCGACACCTGCACCGTCTGCGCGGCCTTCGTCAGCGGCATGTCCTGCCACCCGTCGACCTGCTTCAGACCCTTCAGGAACGCCATGGTCGAGTACTCGGGGTCGGTGATCTGCTCGACCGTGCCCCACCCGGAGGACGGGCGCTGCTGGAACAGGCCCTGCGAGTCGTGGTCGTTGCGCTCACCCAGGTGACCCAGGTTCTCCAGCTTCGACTCCTGCAGAGCGGTGGCGATCGACACGACGGCGGCACGCTCGTCCATGCCGGCCTTCTTCGTCGCCGCGATGATCGCCTTGACGTTGGCGACCTGCTCATCCGACAGGTCGATGCGCGACTGCGCGCCCTGCACGCCGTGCGGAATCAGCTTCGCCTTGTCCACGGCCGGCTTGTCCGCCTGCACCGCCACGGCGGTGACCGGGGTGCCCTCGACCGGGGTGGCGTGGGCGGCGGCCGGACCGGCGAACACACCACCGGCGAAGGCCAGACCAGCAATACCCAGAACGCTCTTACGCATGATC
>NZ_JBSGDY010000225.1:0-8184 GCF_053602615.1 Micromonospora sp. NPDC004336 | reverse complement strand
AGGCCGCCGTGACTGGCGGCCACTCGGTCGACCTCGGCGCGCAGCAGGCCCGCGGGGTGCTCCCGCCCGATGACGACCTCGCGCAGCCGCGGGTGCTCCGCCCGCTCGAAGACCGCCGCCGGCTCGCCGACCTCCAGCACCACGCCGCGATCCATGAACGCGACCGTGTCGGCGACCTCGCGCGCGAAGCCCATCTCGTGGGTGACCACCACCATCGTCATGCCGCCGGCCGACAGCTCCGCCATCAGCCCCAGCACGCCCTTGACCAGCTCCGGGTCCAGCGCCGAGGTGGCCTCGTCGAAGAGCATCACCTGCGGACGCAACGCCAGCGCGCGGGCGATCGCGACGCGCTGCTGCTGCCCGCCCGACAGGTGCGCCGGCCGGGCGTCGGCCTTGGCGGCCAGCCCCACCAGCTCCAGGTGGTCGCGGGCGACCGCCACGGCCTCGTCCTCGGCAAGCTTGCGGATCCGGCGCAGCGCGAGGGTGATGTTGCGCAGCACGCTCATGTGCGGGAAGAGGTTGAACTGCTGGAAGACCATGCCGACCCGCTGCCGCAGGGCGTCCGGGTCGTCCCGCAGCACGCTGCGCCCGTCGAGCAGCACGTCGCCCCGGTCGGGCTCGATGAGCCGGTTGATGGTGCGCAGCAGGGTGGACTTCCCCGAGCCGGACGGGCCGATCACACACGCCGTGGCGCCGCGCGCTACGTCGAGGTCCACGCCGCGCAGCACCCGGTGCGACCCGAAGGCCAGGTGGACGTCCCGGACGCTCAGGCTCACCGACCCCGTCGTGTCGATGCTCATCGCTGGTTCCCTCCCGCCGCGCCCGGCAGGGCCAGGTCGAGGTCGTCGTCGTCGGGCGCCGCGGCCTGCCGGCCGTGCCGCAGCCGCCGGTCGATCCAGTTGACCGCGTGGGTCAGCGGCACGGTCAGCGCGAGGTAGAACAGCCCGGCCAGCAGCAGCGCCGACTGGTTGCCGGTGTTCGCCGCGTAGTCCTGCCCGATCCGGAACAGCTCCCGCTGGCTGGCCAGCAGGCCCAGGAAGTAGACCAGGCTGGAGTCCTTGATCAGCGCGATCAACTGGTTCACCCAGGCCGGCAGCACGCGGCGGATGCCCTGCGGCACGATCACCAGGCGCATCGCCTCGCCCCAGGACAGGCCCAGCGCCCGGGCCCCCTCCAGCTGGGCGGCCTCCACCGACTGGATGCCGGAGCGAAAGATCTCGCCGATGTAGGCCGCCGCGATCAGCGACAACGCCAGGACCCCGAGGGGGTACGGGTTGGGGCCCCACACCTGCATGCCCAGCGGCGCCAGGCCGACGCCGATGAGCAGGATGGTCGCCGCGGCCGGCAGGCCCCGGAACACGTCGGTGTAGACCCGCGCCGGCCAGCGCAACCATCGCGTACGCGAGATGCCCGCGACGGCCAGCCCCATGCCCAGCACCGAGCCGAGCAGGGCGGCGGAGACCGCCAGGATCAGCGTGTTGGGCAGCCCGACCGTCAGCATCTCGGGCAGCGCCTCGCGCATGGAGTCCCAGTCGAAGAAGGTCTCCCACAGGGTGCTCAACGGATCCATCAGTCGCCTCTCCTACCGCCCCGCTCGCTCGTCGTCCCGGTCAGGAAGAAGCCGACGCCGACGCCGACGCCGACGCCGACGGCACCGGGACCGTGCCGCTGCCCGGCTTGAAGTCGGCCGGGATCGGCCGGCCCGGGTAGTACTGGGCCTGCAGGCGGCTCCACGTGCCGTCGGCGATCACCTCGTCGAGGCCCTTGTTCAGCGCCTCGCGCAGCTTGTCGTTGCCCTTGGCGAACGCGTACGCCGTCGGGGCGGGGCTGAGCAGCTTGGCCGCCACCTTGATCTTGCCGCCGCTGTCGGCGGCGGACTTGTCGCCGATCTCGGCGGGGGCGATCCAGGCGTCGGCGGTGCCCGCCTTGAGCTGGTTGATCGCGCCGTTGTAGTCGGGCACCCGGACCGGGTCGAGCCCCTTACCGGTGGCGTAGTCGTCCTGCACGGTGCCCTGCACGACCACGACCCGCTTGCCTGCGAGCTGGTCGAAGCCGGTGAGCGACGAGCCGGCCGGCACGTCGAGCCCGAAGTGGCCGAAGTCGTAGCCGTTGCCGAAGTCGACGGTCTTCTTCCGCGCCTCGGTGATGGTGATCGACGAGCTGCCCACGTCGAACTTGCGGTTGTTGACCTGGGAGAGCAGGGCGGAGAAGTCGGTCCCGACGAACTCCACCTTCAGACCGACCTTCTCGGCGACGGCGGTGAGCAGGTCGTTGTCGAAGCCGGTGAACTTGCCGTCCTTCAGGTAGACGTTCGGCGGTGCGTCGGTGAGCGTGCCGGCGCGCAGCACGCCCGGCTGAAGCAGGTCGTACGGGTTGTCGGCCGCGCCGGTCGCGTCGTCGCCGCAGCCGGTCAGGGCGGTGGCGGCGACGACGGCGGCGACGCCGAGGGCGGCGGCACGGGTGAGGGCGGGAAGGAATCGCACAGGTGTCTCCGAAAGGTCTCCGACGGCGGGCACGGGCGTGCGCCGCCGGCGGTGCGCCCGGTGGGCGTACCGCTGGGGTGGTTCCTGGAAGAGGGGTT
The DNA here is from genome assembly GCF_053602615.1 of Micromonospora sp. NPDC004336. Classification (NCBI taxonomy): domain Bacteria; kingdom Bacillati; phylum Actinomycetota; class Actinomycetes; order Micromonosporales; family Micromonosporaceae; genus Micromonospora; species Micromonospora sp. NPDC004336. The sequence continues at coordinate 5,603 of NZ_JBSGDY010000225.1, read as the reverse complement.
CGGCGCGCGGCTAGCGCGGGTCGCCGGGGCGACACGAGGCGCTGCAGACCCGCATCATGTCGACGTGGCGGCGCCGGGTCAGATTCGGCGACGGCGGCGCGACCACGGCGAAGGCCGCCGGTGGGGCGCAGATGCGGAAGGACATGGTTCTCCTCGGTCGTTGCTGACCTGGGAACCAGGCCACGCTTGCACCGGAACTGCTCCGGTGCCTGGTCTTCACCCGGGGCACCCCTGCGCGGACGAGGGTTGCCGGCCAGCGAGCCGGGGCTTGACGCTGGCGCTCATGACCTGCCGACGAGGCTAGCAGCCGGCCGTGGTGGCGCGTCCAGCCGTTATGACCACCCTCACGTGTCCCGGCCGCCGCCGTGCGGCGTCGGCGACCTTCGCGGCGGCGCCGCCCGCGCGGCCGCCCTCGGGGACCCGGTGCGGACGGCCGGGCACCGTCACTCCTCGATCGCGCCGCCCACGCGCCGCAGGTGCTGCCGGAAGGTGTAGCCGGGGTCGGTGGCGCGGCGGGCCAGGTAGCCGGCGAAGTCGGTCTGCTCGCGCAGCGTCTCCCCGGCCTGGACGCGCTGCGCCTGGACCCGCTCGACGGCCCGGATCCGCCGCGCCGCCGCGAACACCTCGTCGGCGCGCCCGGCGGGCAGGAACAGCACCCCGTCGTCGTCGGCGACGACGAGGTCCTCGGCGCTCACCACGTGCGGCCCGATCCGGGCGGTGACGAGCGTCTGCGGCCCCCGATCGTCGAGCCGGGTCGGGCCGAGGGGCAGGCTGCCGTAGCTGAACACCGGCAGGGCGATCTCCACCAGCTCGGCGGTGTCGCGGTGCAGGCCCCAGACCACCAGGCCGGCGACCCCGGCCGCGACGCCCTCCAGCACCGCCAGGTCGCCGACGCAGGCCTCGTCGACCCGGCCGCCGTTGTCGATCACCAGCACGTCGCCGGGGGTCGCGCCCGCGTACGCCTCCAGGAAGACGTCCACGCTGCCGTGGTGGCGCACCGGCAGCACCCGCCCGGCGAGGCGGTGACCGGCGACGACCGGCCGGATCCCGGCCGGCGCGGCGCGCAGCGGCACGCCGAGCCGCACGCAGGCGTCGGCGATCAGCGGCGTGGACAGGTCGGCGAAGCGCTCCGGCATGACGTCCTCCCGGCGGTGTGGCGGGCGTGGACCGTCATCGTAGGAAGGCCGCACCGCCGGGTGGCGAGGTCCAATCCGGACCCGCTGGCCCGGCCGGCCCCCGCGTCTCCGGCGGGCCCGCCCGGGACGGACCTCGGGGCGACCGACACCGGGTCCGCCGGCTGTGCCATCGTGGTCGTTCCGCGAGCGGCCGACCGGCACGGGTGGTCGCCCGGCCGCGCATGAGCGCGCCCCCCGGAGCGACCGGGGAACGGCGAGACGGGGGAGGACCGTTGGGGGAGCAGGGGGCCGGGCCGCTGAGCGGCGTGCTCGTCGCGGACTTCTCGCGGATCCTGGCCGGACCGTACGCGACCATGCTGCTCGCCGACCTCGGCGCGGACGTGATCAAGGTGGAGGGACCCGGCGGGGACGACACCCGCACCTGGATGCCGCCGGTCCGGGAGGGAACGTCCACCTACTACCTCGGCGTCAACCGCAACAAGCGCTCGGTGGTGCTGGACCTCGCCGACCCGGCCGATCTCGACCTCGCCCGGCGACTGGTCCGCCGGGCCGACGTCATGATCCAGAATTTCCGCCCCGGAGCCCTGCGGCGCTTCGGCCTCGACTACGACAGCGTCGCCGCCGCCAACGAACGGATCGTCTACGCCTCGATCAGCGGCTTCGGCACCGCCGCCGGCGCGGACCTGCCCGGCTACGACCTCACCGTGCAGGCCGCGTCGGGCCTGATGAGCCTCACCGGCGAGCCGGACGGCCCGCCGTACAAGGCCGGCGTCGCCGTGTTCGACGTGATGGCGGGCCTGCACGCGGCGCTCGGCATCCTCGCCGCCCTGCACCACCGCGCCCACGCCGGCGTCGGCCAGCACGTCGAGGTGGACCTGCTCTCCTCGGCGCTCTCGGGCCTGGTCAACCACGCCAGCGGCCACGTCGCCGGCGGCGCGTCGCCGTGGCGGATGGGCAACGCCCATCCGAGCCTGTTCCCGTACGAGCCGATGCCGGCCGCCGACGGCGAGCTCGTCGTCATCGCCGGCAACGACGGCCAGTTCCGCAAGCTGTGCCAGGTGCTCGGCCTGCCCGCGCTGCCCGACGACCCCCGGTTCCGGCACAACCCGGACCGCACGGCCAACCGCGAGGCGCTGCGCCCGATCCTGGTGGAGCGGCTGCGCCGGCGGACCCGGGACGAGTGGTTCCGTGACCTGCGGGCGGCGGGCGTGCCGTGCGCGCCGATCAACACCGTCGACGACGGCGTCGCCCTGGCCCGCGACCTCGGGCTCGACCCGGTGGTCATCGTCGGCGGGGTGCCCGGCATCCGCAACCCGATCCGCCTCTCCGCCACCCGGCCCCGGTACGACCTGCCGCCGCCCGGGCTCGACGAGCACGGCGAGGACATCCGCGCCTGGCTGAGCGCCGACTGAGCCGGAGGCGGGCGCGGCGCCGGCTCGTACGTGCACCGGCCGGACCGGGGCGGGCGCCTGCGAGTCGGGACCGGTCCGCACCTTCGACGGCACCGGGGCGGCCGGCTCCGCGTCGCGGAGCGCCGCCCTGACGGCTGTGTCGCCTGGCTGGCGGCTGCGTCGCCTGGCTGGCGGCTGCGTCGCCCGGCTGACGGCTGCGCCCGCTCGGGTCACGGTCGCGTCGCCCGGCTGACGGCTGTGCCCGCTCGGGTCACGGTCGCGTCGCCCGGCTGACGGCTGTGCCCGCTCGGGTCACGGTCGCGTCGCCCGGCTCACACCGGGGTGACGGCGAGCCGGGGGTCGGCCGGCGGCGCCGGGGCGGCCAGGCTGAGCAGGGTCTGCCCGGTGGCGTCGTCGACGACGGCGACCCGCACGGTGTCGGGCTGCCGGTCGGCCAGCGGCACGGCGAACACGGCGGTGGCCGGGCGGCCCCGGTAGCGCGCGGCGTGCCCGACGAAGCGCCAGTCGCCGTCGTCCCAGTGCTCCCGCACGTCGGAGCGGAGCAGCGGGGCCACCTGCCGGTAGGCGTCGCTGAGCTGGAGCTGCTGCACGGTGGCCAGCAGGGGCACGCCGGTGCCGCCGCGCAGCGGGTGGGTCAGCCGGGCGCGCAGCCGGCGCAGCGGCAGCAGCCAGGCGGCGTCCAGCTCCGGCGAGAGGGCCACCACGGCCGCCATCTCGGCGACCAGCACGGTCGCGCCGGCCACCGGCCGCTCGGCGAGCGCGCCCGCCCAGCCGCCGTCGGCCAGCCCCGCCAGCCCGCCCGCCGCCAGCAGCAGCCCGGCCCGGGCCAGGCCGCGGCCGGTGACGGGGGTCGGCCGGGCGCTCAGGCACCCGCAGGAGGAGGCGGGGGCGGCCCGGCGGGAGTACGCGAGATAGCCGAGGAACCCGGCCGCCAGCGTCGCCGCCGCGACCGCCTCCGCCAGCAGGGCGGGCGGCAGCACGAGCAGCGCGCCGAGGGTCAGCTCGACGCCGCCGAGCAGCCGGTACGCGGGCAGCGCCCGGCGCTGCCCGAGCAGCCGGACGAGCGCCGACCGGCCGGCCGCGGCGGCGGCGTGCCGGCTGAGGAGCTTCACGCGGGCGGACCAGATCAGCACCGCGCCGACCACCAGCGGTTGCAGCGCCGCGATCATGTCGATCATGGGGTCTCCCATCGAACGGTCGGGAGGCGCCCGCCGGGGCGGTTCGCCGACGCGTGCCGCCCCGGGGTCGCCGTCAGGCGGCGGCGTAGACGGTGGCGATGTCGATCTCGTTGGTGTCCGGGTGCCAGGCGCCGAGCACCTGCACGTGCCGGCCGACCCGCAGCAGCGACAGGTCGCTGACGGCCGGGGTGCCGTTGTAGACCGCGGCGGAGCGGTCCGGCACGACGTGCGCGACGATCCGCCGCCCCTTGTGGTCGAGGTGCAGCACGTTGCGACCGACCGCCGCGATGTGCCCGTGCAGGTTGACGATGTTGACCCAGACGGCATCCGCGGCGAGCGTGCCGTCGGGCAGGCGGACGCCGCGGGCGTAGAGCCCGTCGCCGACGGCGACCCGGTCGAACGTGGTCGGGTGCAGCTTCCAGATGCTCGTGCCGTCGGTGACCCGGATCGAGTGCAGCACGGTGTCCGAGCCGGTGACCAGCAGCATGTTGCCGGAGACCGCGCTGATCCGGCCCTCGGCGAAGTTCGGGTCGGGCGCGCCGGGTGCGACGGTCGCGGCCTCGGCGGCGAACGCCGCCTCGGGGGCGAGCGGGCCGAGCCCGGTGGCGCCGACCACGCCGCCGAGCGCGGCGGTGGCGAGCAGTCGCCGGCGCCTCAGGGTCTGGTCCATGGGGTCCTCCCGTTCAGACGGAGTCGACCGAGCAGGGCCGCAGCCCGGTGGAGAGACTGGCGATCGCGCTGTACGCCGCGGGCGTCAGGTCGATGATCCGGTTGCTGCCGCAGGCCGAGCCGCAGCAGGTGCGCTCACCGCAGAAGAGGTCGGTCTGCGGGCCGCAGTCGGCGATGGCGGTGCCCACCCGGGCGCCGGTGCAGAGGTTGGTGGTGTAGTGCCGGAAGCCGCAGCCGCGGCGGCTCATCCCGCTGATCCCGCACACGTGCGGTCGGGTGATGGCCAGGCACGCGTCCGAGGTGTTCGGCCAGGCGTGCTGGTAGTTGCCGGACGAACAGGTGCCGCAGGCGCCCCCGCCGGCCGTGCCGCAGGGACCCCAGGCGGTGCCGCAGCAGAACCACGACACCTCGCCTCGTAGAGCGACCACGGTGTCTCCTCTCCGGAACCGATCAACAATGACAACGATCGATGTAAGAGACGATTGTTGTGGCGTAAATCATCGAAGTCAATGGATGGCCGGTAGGTTTCCTACGCGCGCCGGCCGACGCCGGCGGCCGCCTCGCCCGGTGTCGTCCGCGACCGCCGCGCCGGCCGATCGGGGGTGCGGATAAAAGTTTTCGACCTCATCGAAGATCCCCTTGGAACTAATCTCCAGACCGACTACGCTCCTGTGGACCACCTACCGTCCACGATGGAGGAGACTGGTCATGCGCAAGCTGATGTCAGCGGTCGGAGCGGGAGCCATGCTGGCCGTGGGGCTGCTCGCCGGGGGAGCCGGCCCGGCCCAGGCGGCGAGCTGCACCCTCGTGCAGTCCGAGATCTACAACGGCGCCAACATGATCGCCTACTCGCAGGGGCTGCAGGGTTGCTCCGGCGACGTCTACTGGGAGATCCAGTCGGGCGACGCGGGGGCCTGGCAGGTCGCCGACAGCGGGACGACGCACTACGCCAACACGGTCCAGAGCTACTACGGCGACGTCGAGTTCCCGTGCTACATGCGGATCTACGCCAAGTTCGGCACCCAGGAGAAGCTGACCCAGCCGGTGCGCAACTACAACTGCGCCCCCTGATCCGCCGCACGATCCGGGTCCCGACGGCCGTTGGCCCGCCGGGCGGGGCGACCGACGTCGCCCCCCCCGGGGGGGGGCGGCGGGGGGCGTGGGGCGCGCCGTTCGGCATAGGACACGTCTGAAAAAAAGAAAAACTC
>NZ_JBSGDY010000224.1:0-8193 GCF_053602615.1 Micromonospora sp. NPDC004336 | reverse complement strand
AACACCGCCCGATCACTGCCGTGCCCGTGCCCCGTCGCACCCAACGAACCGAACAACTCCGCCTGCACCCGCACCGTGCCCGACAACAACCCATCAGCCTTCAACCCCGCCACGAACGCACGCGCCGCCCGCATCGGCCCCACCGTGTGCGAACTCGACGGCCCGACACCAACACTGAAAAGATCGAAAACGCTGATCACGATGCCTGCTCCTGTCGCGGTTGCTGGTTGTCGCCGCCGGCGCGCGGGGAACGTCTCCCCGCCCCTCCGAGGTGGTCGCGCACCGGCCCGATCAGCAGCAGCCTGATCGGCACGGCATGTCCTCTCCCGGCTACTGCGTCGGGGAATCGGCGTCGTCGACGAAGGCGCGGTACTCGCCCGCCGACATCAGCGGCGGCACGTCGGCCAGGCGGATCCGCAGCAGCCAGCCCTTCCCGTACGGGTCGGCGCCGATCAGGCCCGGGTCGGCGAGGACCTCCCGGTTGACGTCGACGACCTCTCCGCCGACCGGCAGGTACAGCTCGGCCACCGACTTCGTGGACTCGACCTCGCCGCAGACGTCGCCGGCCGCCAAGCGGCTGCCGGGCTCGGGCAGTTCCGCGTGGATGACGTCGCCGAGCGCCGCCGCCGCGTAGGCGGTGATGCCCACCGCTGCCGGCTCGACCGACCCGTCGACCCACTCGTGGTTCTCGCTGTACCGAAGGTGCGCCGGTACGTCCATCTCTCGTCTCCTCGGGGAACGCGGGCGCGTCAGCGCGGGTGGCGGACCGGCAGCGGGGCGCGTGTCATCGGCCCGGCGGCGTCCGAGACGGCGGCGTCGGTCCGGTCAGGGCGGTGGGGGTGTCGGGGACGCGCGGGCCCGGCGCGGTGCGGCCCGCGTGCCCGGGGTAGCTGTCGGTGCGGGTGGCCGTCCACCGGTCGCAGCGTCCGCTCGGGGCGGGCGGCGCGGTGTTCGGCGGTCCCGCTGTCGTCGCGCGGCGGCGTCGGCCAGCCGGCGGGGCCGGTGGACCGGGATCCGGTCGCCCGGCGCACGGTGTGCGGGGGTGAGTGGCGCAGAGTCGTCTGGCCCTGGTGCATGGAGGCGCTCCTCGTCCCGACGCGCGCGGCGTCGTACGTCGGTTGCCTCCCGCTCTGTCATTGACCTGAGAGCTTCACCGCCGAGGGCGGTTTGCACCGTGGGTGAGACGATCGGTCGTCTGCTTTCCAGAGTCCACCTCGCCTGCGCGGTAATGGTGCCTGAGAGTTTCTTGGGAGTTTGCTCCTTCGGCGCCCCGACCCGGGGTCTCTCCCGCGCAGGTTCGAACGGTGTCTATGTAGTTGTCGGCTGTCGGGGCAGACAGTAGGCGATCGGCGGAGACGCCGTCAACATCAACCACCGGCCGCCCCGGCGGCTCCGCGTCGGCGGCGGGACGTCACACCACCGGGTGCGCGTGGGGGTGCTCCCGCCACCATCGGGCGAACACCGGGTTGTCGTGGACGTGCTCCAGGTAGGCCCGGGCAAGCGCCCGGAACAGGCCGGCGCTCTGCTCGTGGGTGAAGGCGTCCCGCCGCCAGACCACCGCGAGCCTCGCCACCTGCGGCTCGCCGTCGAGGGGAAGGACCTTCGTGCCGGGGGCCGGCGCCCAGGTCGGGTCGACCAGGCGGATGCCGTCGCCTGCCGCCACCAGCGGGTACGCCGCCCCGCTGGGCGCCTCGTAGCGGATCTTCGGTTCGAAGCCGGCGACGCGGCAGGCGCGACGGAACGAGGCGAGGGTGCCGTCGTCGGGCCCGGGCGGGCACACCCACGACTCCTCGCTGAGGTCGGCCAGCCGGACCGTCTCGCGCTCCGCGTGGCGGTGCGTCGCGGACAACGCGACGAAGATGGGGTACCGGGGCACCAGCGTGCGGCTGGCGAGCGCGGCGCCGATGGGCAGGTCGAAGCCCTCCATGTTGCCCACCAGGGCGGCGTCCAGCTGACCGCGGGCGACCGCCTCGACCAGCAGGCGCGACGACGGCTCGATCTGCAACGCGATCTCCGCGTGCGGGAACCCCTCGGCGAGCCGGGGCACGACACTGCTCAGGCAGGCGACGTGGACGGTGCCGACGCGCAGCAGCCCGGCGGCGCGGTGCTTGTCGGCGAAGTCGTCGACGAGCGCGTCGACCTCCGCCAGCACGACGCGGGCCCGCCTGAGCACCAGCTTGCCGAGTTCGGTCGGCTGGCTGCCGGTGCGACCGCGGACGAACAGCGCGCCTCCCACCACGTCCTCGATGCGGCGCAGCTGGGCCGTCAGGGCCGGCTGGGACAGGCCCAGCCGGGCGGCGGCCCGCGTCACGCTCCCCGCCTCGGCGACGGCACAGATCGCCCGCAGGTGCCGTACATCGATGTCCATGGCGAGGGATTATGCCGGCAGCGGCGCGCGCCGCCGGCCGGGCGTCGACCGGTCCGGCGGCGCGGACGCCCCGCCCGGCGTCGGGGCCGGGCGACGCGTCCGCTCGGGCAGGCTCGCGGTCGGGCGTCAGTAGCGGGCGCTGACGGTGGCTCCCGCGCAGGACGTCCTGCCGTGGAGGCTGACGTAGTGGTAGCCGGCGGACGGGCCGGTGACGGTCAGCGCCTCGGTGTTGCCGGCGCCGGTCGAGGATCGGGTGGCGTTGCCGGTCGTCGCCCAGGTGGAGGGGCTGTAGTAGAGGTCGCAGTCGCCCGTCCCGCCGGCCACGCTGATCGTCATCGTGGTGACGCCGGCGGGCAGCCGGAGGTACAGGTAGTCGTAGTCGCCGGCCGTCGCCGAACGGCCGCCGCGTTGACAGTCGCGGTCGAGCGCCCGGGTGTCGGCGCCGGCGCACTCCGGCAGCGTGCCTCCCCCGCCGGCCGCGACGGAGATCGTCTGGGTGCTGGTCGCGGTGGCCCCCTGGTCGTCGGTGACGGTCAGGGAGACGGTGTAGGTGCCGGCCGACGCGTAGGTGCGCGTCGGGTTCGTCGCCGACGACGCGCTGCCGTCGCCGAAGCTCCACCGCCGGGCGGCGACGCTGCCGTCGGCGTCGGTGGACCGGTCGGTGAAGGTCGCGGTGAGCCCGTTCGTCGTCGCCGAGAACGAGGCGGAGGGTGGCCGGTTGGTCGGGGGCGTCGCGCCCCCGCAGTCGCCGGCCGCGCAGCGGGTCAGCCAGGCGTCGAAGTCGGCGTCGTACCGGGTGCCGACGGTGCTGGTGAGGTGGGTGCGGGCGGCGCCGAAGGCACCCGACCGGTAGTGCCCCAGGACGGTCGTCACGTCGGAGCGGTGCGACTGGAGCATGTGGCGTACGGCCAGGTAGCCCCAGTTGTAGACGCGGGTCTGGTCGTTGCCGTACGTGGTGTCGAAGAGCGTGCGCAGCGTGTAGGTGTGGTTGCCGGCCTGGTTCTGGGCGCTGGTGTAGGGCACGTTCCGGTACGAGTAGGAGACGTACTCGGCGAACCCCTCGATCCACCAGATGGTGGGCGTGGCGATGTTGGCGGCGAAGTCGCCGTGCATGTTGAACCGGCCGTCGAGGTAGTGGGTGTACTCGTGGTTGAGGTTCCAGATCTGGAAGGTCGGCCGGACCCACTCCGCCTCGTACGCGATGAACCGGGCCTGGTTGGCGGCGTCCGACGGGTTCCCCTCCAGGTACATGCCGCCGTTGTTGGTGTCGATGCCGTAGATCGCGCCCGCGTACGTCTGGTAGTCGGTGCTGGAGTCGAAGACCACGACCTCGATGTCGGAGTTGACGTCGCCCGGCACCGGGCCGCTGTCGGCCACGAGGTCGTGGAAGTAGGCGTCCTGCCCCTTGAGGCTGGCGCAGGACTGGCTCAGCTCGGCGGCCGTCATGCCCTGGGCCACGATGCGGATCGAGGCGTCGCAGGTGTGGTTGATCTTCAGGACGGACCGGGTCAGCTGCGCGGCGAGGTCGCAGGTGGCGTAGTAGGAGCAGTTGGCGGCGTCGTAGGCCTGGGTCATCTCCGCGACGCCCACCCACAGCGGCGCGGTCGGGCCGGTCATCCTGCTCGTCGAGAGCAGGGCCGCCGCCATCGGTCGGACCGTGGCCCGCAGCGGCTCGTGCTGGAGGAAACGCGCCAGTTCGCGGCCCGCGTTCGACGTGAGGTAGCTCCGGTCGGTGCCGAGCAGGTCGGTGTGCGCGCCGGCGAAGTCGCGCAGCGTGCTGAGCACCGACCGGTCGGCCTGCACCGCGGCCACGAACGCCGGCAGCTGGTGGCCCCGGAACAGCACCGTGTAGACGTTGTTCACCGCGTTGAGCATGTGCCACGAGGCGGCGTAGGTGGAGTCGAAGCCGGTCAGCAGCCGCTTGACGACGTAAAGATAGCGGGCGTTCTCCTGGGCGCTGTCGACGAGGGTCACCGCCTCAGCCAGGGTCTCGCCGTTGGCGTCGGTGACGTCCCAGGCGCGTGGGCTGGCGAAGAAGGCGTCGAGGGCCGCCTGGATCGCGGTTCGCAGCGTCGGCCCGTACGACCCGACGGCGGGGTCGTACCACTGCACGTAGTAGCCGGCGCGCAGGTAGAGCACGAGCTGCGTCATGCCGGTCGACGGGTTGCCGGGGTAGCCGGCGGCGCCGTCCCGGACGGCGTACGCGACGCTGACCATCTGCGCCTCGCGGAAGGCGGCGTGGGCGTCGCCGCCGGAGAGGCCGAACAGGCCGTTGACGCAGTCGACGGTCGAGGCCTTGATCTGGCTCACCAGCGCGGCGCCCGTACGGCCGGTGAAGTCGGCGGCGTCGCACGCGGCGGCGGCCCGCGGTGAGCCGCCGTCCGACGGGCGGGCCCGGCGCTCCGGGGTGGTCGGGTGGTCGTAGTCGGCGCGGGCGGCGTCCTTCGCCGCCGGCTGCGGCGCCCGCTGGTGGACGGGCAGCGGTCTTCCGCTGACGTGGTCGCCGGCGTCGTCGCGCCGGGCGACGCCGTCGGACGCCGCCGGTGGGGCCTGGTCGCTCGTCGTGGCCGGACGGCCGGCCGGGGTCGGTGTGGCGGGGCCGGCGACGGCAGGTGGCGCCGCCACGGCGCAGGCCAGCGTGAGCGCCGTCAGGGCGCCGCACAGCCTGGCTGCGGCTCGGCGCATCGGGTTCGTGGACACGCACACTCTCCTAGGGGCGAGGGGACGCGCATTCCGTCGAGGCGCTTACAGCCTTCGATGGATGCCCGGGCGGTGGACGCTAGCCACGCCGCTCGGAGCGGCACAACGGGCCCACAGCGGCCGGTCAGGTTCGCCGGCGCGGGGCTTACCGGAGCCTGTCGGCAGGCCGCAACGATCAGCGGACACTATGGGCATTCGCTATGAAAGCCCACCGTCCGTGCGTGCGATCGTGCGAGGTGTTCACCGATGGGACACCGGACGGTAAGAATGGCGAGCATCCTGCTGATCGACGACGACCCCGGTTACCGACGGCGGCTCGGCGACCGGTTGGCCCGGTTCGGCCACGTCGTCACGGACCTCGCGGTGCACCAGGCCGGGCGCGCGCTGTCCGACCTGACCTGCCACACGCACCAGCGTCCGGACGTCGTACTGGTGGATCCGTTCATCCCGGCCGTCGACGGGCTCCTTCTGCTGCGCCTGCTCTGCGTCGGTTCGCGCCGGCCCGTGCTGGTGCACGCCGCGCGGCGCGGCGACGACGAGATCGTGCGGGTGCTGCGCGCCGGAGCCGACGGGTACCTGCCCAAGCCCTGCCGGCCGCCGGTCATCGACGCCCGCGTCGGCGCCCTGCTGCGCCGCGTGCCGGCCGCGCCTCCCCCGGCGCCCTCCGTGGTGGGCGGCCTCCGCGTCGACGTCGCCGGGCGCAGCGTCACCCTCGGCGGTGCGCCGGTCGCCCTGACGCGGGCCGAGTTCGAGCTGCTGGCGTGCCTGGCCGAGCACCCGGGCAGGATCGTGCCGCGGTCACAGCTGCGCACGAGGGTGGGGCGCGGCGGAGGCGCGTCGCCGGGCTCCATCGACGTCCTGGTGCACCGGCTGCGACGCAAGCTCGGCGAGCTGGCGGCCGACGACCGGTATCTCCACACGGTCCGGGGAAAGGGGTTGTCGCTGCACCTGGAGTGAGCGGTCGGCCCGGGGGCGTCGCGGCCTCGGGCGGGGACGTCCGCCACGAGCGGTCGCCACCAACGCGGACCGCGCCGGCCTACGGCACCATCCAGGACAGCACGGGCGTGGCCTGCAGGCCGACCAGCAGACACATCAGGGCGAGCAGCAGCACGCTCCAGCCGAACATCCGCCGGAACAGGTCGCCCTCCCGGCCGTTGAGCCCGACCGCGGCGGCGGCGATCGTCAGGTTCTGCAGACTGATCATCTTGCCGAGCGTGCCGCCCGAGGCGTTGGCCGCGGCGAGCAGGACCGGATCCAGCCCCGCCCGCTGCGCCGCCGCCACCTGCAGCGCGCCGAACAGCGAGTTCGACGAGGTGTCCGACCCGGTCAGGGCCACCCCCAGCCAGCCGAGGACGGGCGCCAGGACGGCGAAGAGACCACCCGCGCCGGCCATCCAGTAGCCGAGGGTGGCGACCTGCCCGGAGGCGTTCATGGTGAACGACAACGCCAGCAGCCCGACCACCGTCAGCACGGCCCACCGCAGCTCGGACAGGGTGCGCCCGTAGAGCCGCACGGCATCGCGCGGCGACACCCGCAGCAGCGCCATCGTGACCACGCCGGCCACCAGCAGCAGCGAGCCGGGGGCGGCGAGCCAGGCGAAGCGGAAGGTCGTCAGCGGTGACGGGGAGCCGGACGCCGTGAGCACGTGCAGGCCCGGCCAGGAGACCGTCACCGTGCCGGCGTCGAGCAGCCGCTTGACGGCCGGCACCTGGGAGACGGCGAAGACCGCCACGATCGTCGCGTACGGCGCGTACGCCCGCCATCGGACGCCGCGCGACGGCGGCGCGTCGCCCTCCGGACGTGGCTCGTCGCCCGCCGGTGCCGCGCCGCCGGCCGCCACGGGAACCGCCTGCCGCACGGCGGGCCGGCGGGTGACGAGCAGCAGGACACCCGCCCCGGCGAACGCGGCGACGATGTCGGCGAGCGCCGCCGCCAGGAAGTTCGTGGTCACGAACTGGGCCACCGCGAAGGCTCCGCCGCACGCCAGCGCCGGACGCCACAGCTCCCGTACGCCCCGGCGGCCGTCGACGACGACGAGCAGGACCAGCGGTACGACGACCGCGACCACCGGGACCTGCCGGCCGGCCATCGCGCCCAGCTCCGCCGCCGGCAGCCCGGTGACGCCGGCCAGGGTGGTGATCGGCAGGCCGAGCGGCCCGAAGGCGGCCGGCACCGTGTTGGCGACCAGCGCGACGGCGGCCGCCCGGACGGGGGTGAAGCCGAGGGCCAGCAGCATGACGGTGGTGACGGCGACCGGCGTGCCCTGACCGGCGAGCGCCTCCAGCAGCGACCCGAAGCAGAACGCGATCACCATGGCCTGGACGCGGCGGTCGTCGCTGATCAGGGCGAAGCCCCGGCGCAGGGCGTCGAAGTCGCCCGTGTGCACGGTCATCCGGTAGATCCAGATGGCCGTGCCGAACGTCCAGACCAGGGGGAACAGGGCGAAGGTGGCGCCCTGACCGGCGGCCAGCAGCGTCTGCGACAGCGGCATCCGCCACAGCGCCCACGCCAGCACGACCGCCACGGCCAGCGCGCCGAACGCCGCCACCCAGGCCCGCGCCCGCACCACGCCGAGCAGGACGAAGAGGGTGAGCAGGGGCAGCGCGGCGCAGGCGGCGCTCAGCGCGAGCGACCCGGCGACCGGGTCCAGGGGCTGCTGGTACATCGAGACCGCCTCGGCTGCGGGCGCCCCCGGTCTCCGGCGGCGTGGGTACGGCCCATCTCACCGGACGCGGCCGGGCGACGCGTCTCCCAGCTTGCGCGGTCCCCCCGCCTGCGCACCCTCGAAGAGGATCCGGCGACGACACCGCCGGTGGGAGCGGTCGTGACGGCGCGGCGGCCACGGCCGGAGAAACCGGCGGACCGGCCGGATGGACGGGTGACGGTTGTCAGGCGGACGGTCGAAAGATCCGGGCCCCGCGTCCGGGCGGCCCGGACGGCGGGCCCTGTCGCCGGCACGCCCGCGCTCGACAGACTGTGCGGCGAGACGACCGGCGGTGGGGGGAGAGAGCATGCGACCACGTGCGTCCGTCGCGGTCCCGCCGTCGACCCCCGCGCCCCGGCGGGCGGCACCGGGGCCGGCACGCCACGCGGGAGGCGCGCCGTGACGCTGACCGTGCCGGCGC
>NZ_JBSGDY010000223.1:0-8217 GCF_053602615.1 Micromonospora sp. NPDC004336 | reverse complement strand
CCTCGGCCGCGTCCTCGGGCAGGTCCAGCGCCCGCCCGCACAGTTCCACCACGGCGGGCCGAGCGCCGCGAACGCCGCCGAGGCCAGTCGGTCGGTCACCGCCTCGGCCCAGAGCCGCCGCCGGACCAGCGGCCCGACCGGCGGGTACGGCGGCGGCCAGCCGCAGGCCACCGCGCCCGCCTCCCCCTCCGGCCCGGCGAGCACGGCCTCCAGCGGGGTCATCCCGGCGGCCCGGACGGCGAGCAGGTGCGCCCCGGTGAAGTGCTCCCGGAGCAGGCGCAGGCCGACGGCGGCCCGGGCCCCGGCGGTGCGCTCCGGCACCGGCATCGCCCGCCAGGCGGCGAAGAGCGGCATGCCGCTGGCGTCCGCGGCCTCGACCGCCCGGCCGAGCAGCGCCGCGAGCCGGCCCGCCCCGGGGAGGGCGTCGAGGCGCTCGTCGCCCCACCGGCAGCACTCGACGAGGGTGGCGGCGGCGACCTCGGCCGGGCGGACGGTGCGCAGCGCGGCGTCCCAGCCGTCGGCCACCGCGTCGGGGGCCAGGAAGCCGAGGGCGGCGGCGACCGTCTCGGCGCCGACGTCACCGAGGGCGCCGGCCCGGCCCGTCACGTAGAACGACCAGCCGGAGATCCCGAGCAGCCGGGCCCGGCGCAGGGTCGTCGGGCACCGGGTGTAGGCGTCGCCGAGTTCGAGCACGATCGGCTTGCTGGCCGCGGCGACCTGTTCCGGCGTCATCCGCCCGCTCCCGAGGCGACCCGTCCGTCCACAGGGGTCAGTCTGCCGCGTCGTCGCCCACCTCGGCATCCCCCTCTTCGGCGTCGAGCGCCTCCACCGCCGCCTCGACCTCGCCGGCGCGGCGGCGGGCGGCGGTCACCGTCCGGTCGGCCCCGCGCCGGGCCAGCTTCGCCCGGCTCAGGTCCTGCTCGGCGACGGCCCGCCGCCGCTCCAGCTCGGCCAGCTCCGCCTCGATCGCGTCCAGGGCGGCGGCGCCGTCGCGCTCGGCCGCCGTCGCGTCGGCCAGCTCCGCCTCGGCCCGCTCCTGGTCGGTACGCGCCTTCGTCAGCTCCTTCTCCAGCGCCCGGCGCCGGCGGGCCCGCTCCGCACGGGCTGCCCGCTCCGCCTGCTCGGCGCGGAGCGCGGCCCGGTCGACGCCGGCCCCGCGCCTGCCGGCCCGCTCCGGCGGGCGCTCCGGTTCCGGCTCCTCGCCGCCGGTCACCAGGCGCAGCTGCGGGCGGGGCACCTCCCCGAAGCCGGCGTAGTGGGCGGCCCGCAGCAGCCGGCCGGACCGGACCTGCTCGGCGACCTCGGTGTCGGAGAGCGCGGCGTTGAGGGTGCCCTCCACCTCGGCCAGCGGCAGCTTCCCGGCCGGCGGCGCCCCCTCGGCCCCGGCGGCCAGCTTGCGCACCTCGGCGACGAGCGCGCCGACCACCGCGCGCCGCTGGGCGGACAGCTCCCGCAGCCGGGGCCCCCGCAGCTCGCGCTGGGCGGACCGCAGCGCCTCGGCGAGCTGGGCCAGGTCGGCGACCAGCTCGGGGCGGCGGATGGCGAGCAGGTTGACCAGCCAGGCGGCCACGGTGGGGCGGCGCAGCCGGGCGATCTCCCGGGCCAGCTTCGGGTCGCCGGCCCGCCGCGCCTCGGCGACGGCCTCGTCGCGGATCGCCACGAACCGGTCCGGTGGGGTGGTGTAGAGCCGGTGCACCAGCTCTCGGGGCGGGCCGGGCATCGCCGTCAGGCGTCGATCCGGGTGCCCGGTTCGAGCCGGCGGTAGTCGACCTCGGAGAGCCGGGCGAAGTTGTTGTTCAGCACGGCGAGCCCGTTGTCGTTGAGCAGCCCGTCGTGCAGCGCGTACGCCCGGCGCGGGGCGACGGCGCGGAGGAAGTCCAGCGACTCGGAGAACTTCGTCCACGGGGCGTGGATCGGCAGGAAGAGCGTGTCGACCCGCACGTCCTCGGGGACGACCAGGGAGTCTCCGGGGTGGTAGACGACGTCGTCGAGCAGGTAGGCCAGGTTGTCCACCACCGGGATGTCGGGGTGGATCACGGCGTGCCGGCCGCCGTACGCGCGCACCGGCACGCCCGCGGCCGTGAAGGACTGTCCGGGTTGGACCGCGTCGAGCGCCTCGGCCGCGTCGCCCAGCGTCCCGGCGAGCGAGGCCGGCCCGTGGATGGTGAACGGCCGCCGGTCGAGCTGACGGTTGACCGCCTCGACGTGCACGTGGTCGGGATGCTCGTGGGTGATCAGCACCGCGTCCGCCCCGTCGAGCGCCGCGGGCTCGCTGAACACGCCCGGGTCGATGACCAGCACTCCCCCGTCGTGCTCCACGCGGAGGCAGGAGTGGGCGTACTTGGTGACGTGCATCGTGACTCCAAGATTATCGAATCGTGATGTCCTGAGCGCAGTCTGCCGGAACCGGCGTACCGACGCGCCGCGTCTGAGGTATCGCCCCGCACGGGGGCGACGACGAGGGGAGCGGGGATGGACGGACGGGAACGACGGCGCCGGGGCGTACGGCTGAGCGCTGTCGCGCTGGTCGCGCTGCTGGGGCTGGCGGCCTGCGGCAGCGGCGACTCCGGCGGGCGCGAGGACTCGGCCGCCAGCGCGCCGGAGGCGGCGCCGGCGGACCGGGACCGGGCCGGCGGCGCGGCGGAGCAGGGCGGCGGGCAGGGCGAGAAGGGCGCCGGCGCGGGCGCGCCGGACCTGCGCGTCGACCAGCGGTCCATCATCTACACCGGTTCGATGCGGGTGAAGGTGGACGATGTGGACGCCGCCTCGCGCAGCGCGATCGCCACCGTGACGGCGGCCGGCGGCTTCGTCGGCGGCGACCAGCGGCGCAGCGCCGACGCCGACGCCACCGCGAGGCTGGAGCTGCGGGTGCCCGCCGCGAAGTTCTACGGCGTGGTGGACGAGTTGGCGAAGCTGGGCCGGCAGGAGCGGCGGGAGATCCGCACCGAGGACGTCACCGAGCAGGTGGTCGACCTGGACGCCCGGATCACCACGCAGCGCGCCCGGGTGGAGACCGCCCGCAAGCTGCTGGCCCGGGCCACCACGATCAGCGACCTGGTGTCGCTGGAGAACGAGCTGGCCCGCCGCGAGGCCGACCTGGCCTCGCTCCAGGCGAAGAAGGAGAGGCTGGCCGACCTGACCAGCCTGTCGACGATCACCGTGTCGCTGGTCGGGCCGGACGCGAGCACCGCCGACGAGGAGGCCGAGGTCGGCTTCATGGCCGGGCTCGACGGCGGCTGGAAGGTCTTCCTGACCTCGATGACGATCCTGCTGACCGTGCTGGGCGCCGTGCTGCCGTGGCTGGTGGCGTTCGGCGTGCCGCTGACCGTCCTGGTGTTGGTGCTGCGCCGGCGTCGGCGCCGCGCCGGCCCGCCGCCGACCCGTCCGGGCGGACCGGCGGGGCCGCTGCCCGCCGCGCCGCCGCCGGTTCCCGCGGCCCGGCCCGGGTCGTGACCGTTCGGGCGCGCCCGTCCGGGCCGCGCCAGGCGAGTGCGTCGTCCGGGTCGTGATTGGGTGGGCGCGCCGTCCGGGCGGCGCCGGGCGAGTGCGCCCGTCCGGGCCGTGACCGGGCGAGTGCCTGACCCCGCGAATGCCCGGCCGGGCCGTGGCCGGGTGGGCGCGGCTTCCTACCGCGTCGCCGCCAGGGCCCGCAGCGCCGTCTGGACCATGAGCCGCACGCCGACCGGGATGGCCCGTTCGTCGACGTCGAACGAGGCCCGGTGCAGGTCCACGTTCGGGCCGGAACGGCCGACGCCGAGCCGGGCGAGCGCGCCGGGGACGTACTCCAGGTACCAGGAGAAGTCCTCGCCGCCCATGCTCTGCGGAGTCTCGGCGACGCCCTCCGGCCCGAGCGCGGCGGCGGTGGCGGCGGTCAGGACCTGGATGGCCCGCGAGTCGTTGCAGACCGGCGGCCGGCCGCGCAGGTATTCCAGGTCGACCGTCGCCCCGGTCGGCGCGATCACGTCGCGGACCACCTGACCCACGATCTTGGGAGCCATCTCCCAGGTGTCGCGGTCCATCACCCGCAGGGTGCCGGAGGCGCTCGCCTCGGAGGGGATGACGTTGTAACGGGTGCCGGCCGAGGCGTGGCCGAACACCAGCAGCAGCCCGCTGTTGGCCGGCACCCGGCGGCTGACCAGGGCCGGCACCTCGGTGATCAGGCGGCCGAGCGCGTCGACCAGGTCGACGGTCAGGTGCGGACGGGCGGTGTGCCCGCCGGGGCCGGTCAGCCGGACGGTGACGTTGTCGGCGGCGGCGGTGATCGGGCCGACCCGCAGGCCGACCTTCCCGACCGGCTGGTTGGGGTCGCAGTGCAGCGCGAAGATCTGCACCACGTCGTCGAGGCCACCGGCCTCGATGACCTCCAGCGAGCCGCAGGGCAGGATCTCCTCGGCGGGCTGGAAGATCAGGCGTACCCGGCCGGGCAGCTCGCCGAGGTCGGCGAGCTGGGCCAGCAGCATGCCGACGCCGAGCATGACGGTGGTGTGCACGTCGTGGCCGCAGGCGTGGCAGACGCCGTCGACGGTCGAGCGGTAGGGCACGTCCTTCGAGTCGGTCAGCGGCAGCGCGTCGATGTCGGCGCGCAGCGCAACCACCGGGCCGTCCGGACGGCCGTCGATGTCGCAGATGACCCCGTTGCCCTTGGGGAGCAGTCGCGGGCGCAGCCCCGCCAGGGAGAGCTCCCGGGCGATCAGGGCGGCCGTCTCGAACTCCTCGCCGGAAAGCTCCGGATGCGAGTGGAGGTGGCGACGGGTGGCGATCAGCCCGGGCACCCGGAGGGCGAGCAGGTGGTCCAGCTCGAACGGCAGGGGCTCGGACCCGGAAGGCGCCTCCGGCCAGGAGGACGCCAGCTGGCCGCCGGTGGGCAGCGTCAACGCACTCGTCACGTCGAATTCTCGTTCGCTAGAGATGGATGGATCATCAGGAACAGCAGACAGCCTAGACCTCCGGCGGTGACGCTGCGCAACCTCGTTCCGGTGATGGTCGGGGCGCACAGCGTCACGAATGCCCTGCTGAGAGCGCTCGTAGATCTGCGGGACAGCAGGTAGATCGCGGTCGAACGCCGTCATCTGCCCCACACCTCCTACAACGCGTAACCGGTCCGGCCGTCGCCAAATCGACGCCGATCGCGGGGGCCGTCGTTCCGAATTGTCGCATTAGTCGGTCCGGTGAACGGACACTCCGACAATTAGCCGACCGCCGTCGGCGACGGGCCCCGCAGACGGTCACACAGCCGAGCACGGAGCGACCGCACACCGTGTGCGTCCGAGTTCACCCGGTCGGGTTACCCCCGAACCGCCGCGGCACACGCCGCGACCGGTGGGCCGCGCCGCCCCGCCGGGCACGGGAGCCCCGCGGCGGCGTCGCCGGACCCGCTCCCGCGATCTGCCGTCGCCGATCGGCGACGGGAGCTACTCCGACTGTAGCGCTCGCCCGGCATGCGCCGCGAGCTGCACAAACGTCCCGAGCGACCGGCCCGTACGGGCAGCGGGAACGGCCGACGGCCGCCCGGTACGCCGACGTGGGCGGGGACCGGACGGCCGTCGGCCGGAGATGATCAGAAGCGGTCGGAGGGGCGGTAGAGCCCCCACACCTGGCGCAGGGTGCCGCAGACCTCGCCCACGGTGGCGCGGGCCCGCAGCGCCTCCTTCATCGGGTAGAGCACGTTCCCGGTGCCCTCGGCGGCGGCCCGCAGCTCCGCGAGCGCCCGCTCGACGGCGCCGGCGTCCCGTTCGGCGCGCAGCCGGGCCAGCCGCTCGCCCTGCGCCGCCTCGATCGCCGGGTCGACCCGCAGCGGCTCGTACGGCTCCTCCTCGTCGACGGCGAACCGGTTGAGACCCACCACCACCCGGTCGCCGGAGTCGATCTCCTGCGCGATCCGGTACGCCGACTGCTCGATCTCCCGCTTCTGGAAGCCCGCCTCGATGGCGTCGACCGCCGACCCGTGGTCGAAGACCCGCTCCATCAGCTCCGTCGCCGCCGCCTCGATCTCGGCGGTCATCGCCTCCACCACGTACGAGCCGGCGAACGGGTCGACGGTGGCGGTCAGGTCGGTCTCGTACGCCAGCACCTGCTGGGTGCGCAGCGCCAGCCGGGCCGCCTTCTCGGTGGGCAGCGCGATCGCCTCGTCGAAGCTGTTGGTGTGCAGCGACTGCGTGCCGCCGAGCACCGCGCCGAGGCCCTGCACCGCCACCCGGACCAGGTTGACCTCGGGCTGCTGGGCGGTGAGCTGCACGCCCGCGGTCTGGGTGTGGAAGCGCAGCATCATCGACTTCGGGTCCCTGGCGCCGAAGTCGTCGCGCATCAGCCGCGCCCAGATCCGCCGGGCGGCCCGGAACTTCGCCACCTCCTCCAGCAGGGTGGTGCGGGCGACGAAGAAAAATGACAGCCGGGGCGCGAAGTCGTCGACGGCGAGCCCGGCGGCCAGCGCGGCCCGGACGTACTCGACGCCGTTGGCCAGGGTGAACGCGATCTCCTGCGCGGGCGTCGCGCCGGCCTCGGCCATGTGGTAGCCGGAGATGGAGATCGTGTTCCACTTCGGCACCTCCTTGCGGCAGTACCCGAAGGTGTCGGCGACCAGCCGCAGCGAGGGCTTCGGCGGGAAGATGTAGGTCCCCCGGGCGATGTACTCCTTGAGGATGTCGTTCTGGATCGTGCCGTTGAGGGCCGAGCCGGGGACGCCGTTCTCCTCGGCGACGAGCTGGTAGAGCAGGAGCAGCACCGAACCGGGCGCGTTGATCGTCATCGACGTGGAGACCTTGTCCAGCGGGATGCCGTCGAAGAGCAGCCGCATGTCGTCGATCGAGTCGATGGCCACCCCGACCTTGCCCACCTCGCCGTGCGCGATCGGGTCGTCGGAGTCGTAGCCCATCTGGGTCGGCAGGTCGAAGGCGACCGAGAGGCCCATCGTGCCGGCCCGCAACAACTGGTGGTATCGCGCGTTGGACTCGGTGGCGGTGCCGAAGCCGGCGTACTGGCGCATCGTCCACGGACGGGAGGTGTACATGGTGGGGTAGACCCCGCGCGTGTACGGGAACTCGCCCGGGCCGCCCAGCCGGGAGTCGAGGTCCTCCGGAAGGTCGGCCGCCGTGTAGACGCCCTTGATCGGGAAACCGGACTCGCTTGACCGCCGTTCGCTCATTAGCGGATGGTAGGACGCGCGACGGCGTCGGCGGGTGAGGGATACCGCACACCGGTCCGTCGGAGATCGACGAGAGGTGAACTTTCGGGCACGCACTGTCGAGTTAGGGAAACGTCCGTCGCGTCGGCTTTCGCATCGGGCGTCGGAACCAGCAAGATAGGGGGGTTGTGTCCCAGCCCCCCTCGATTTCCCCCGGTGGCTTTTCTGTGACTCAGATCCCGACGTGGAGCGGCGGACCAGTCAGTCCCCCCAACGGACGCGCGACACCCGGCACCACCATCGGTGGTCGCTACTCGCTGCGTTCCGCGGTGGGCAACGGCGGCATGGGCACGGTCTGGCGTGCCACAGACACGCTCCTGCGGCGGGACGTCGCCGTCAAGGAGGTCGTCCTGCCCCCGGGGCTCGCCCCCAGCGACCGCGACGCCATGTACGAGCGCACCCTGCGCGAGGCCCGCGCGGCGGCGGCCATCCAGCACCCGGCCGTCGTCCAGGTCTACGACGTGGTCACCGAGGGTGGCCGGCCGTGGATCGTGATGGAGCTGCTGGACGCCCGCAGCCTCGCCGACATGGTGATCGAGGACGGCCCGGTCGCGCAGCGGGTGGTCGCCAAGATCGGCATCGCGCTGCTCGGCGCGCTGGAGGTGGCGCACGCGATCGGCGTGCTGCACCGCGACGTCAAGCCGGCCAACGTGCTGATCTGCGTCGACGGCCGCTGCGTGCTGACCGACTTCGGCGTGGCCCGGATGCCCACCGACGTGCAGCTCACCACCCCCGGCATGGTGCTGGGCTCGCCGCACTTCATCTCGCCCGAGCGGGCGATGGGCCAGGAGTTCGGCCCGCCGAGCGACCTGTTCTCGCTGGGCGTGACGCTCTACACGGCGGTGGAGGGGCGGCCCCCGTTCGACAGGGGCGACCCGATCGAGACCATGCACGCGGTGGTCGAGGACCCGCCCGCCCCGCCGCAGCGCAGCGGGCCGCTGACCCGGGTGCTCATGGGCCTGCTCGAGAAGGACCCGGCCCGCCGCCTCGACGTGCACACCGCCCGGGCGATGCTGCGCGAGCTGCTCGCCGGCCCG
>NZ_JBSGDY010000222.1:0-8247 GCF_053602615.1 Micromonospora sp. NPDC004336 | reverse complement strand
CGGGCGGCGTCGCGCCGACGCGGGCGGCTACGAGCTGCTGGCGAAGTCCGAGCTGGTCATCGCGCCGACGTGGGCGGGCCGCGCCGACCTGGGCGGGCCACCGGACCGGCCGGGCCGGGCCGCGCCGGCGGGGTCAGGCGGGGGTGGCGACGACGCGCGCGGCGGCGGGGTCGAGGGTCGCTCCGGCGGGCACCAGGCTGACCAAGCTGGCCGGCAGCCGCACCGGCCGCACGTCACGGTAGCCCAGCATGCCGAGCACCTCGCCGCCGGCGAGCACGTACCGCCGGCCCAGGTCGGTGACCACGGAGACCGCGCCGCCGGACGCGCCGGGCGCCGCGACCGACTCGACCACGGCGCCCCGGCCCGGCTCCACCACGACGTGGTCGGCCCGCACCCCGCCGCCCGTCGACGGGGGCGCGGTGCGCGGCGCGGCGGCGAGGTCGGGCAGGCGTACGCCGAACACGACCTCGCTGGCTCTGCCGTCGTCGCCCACCCGCACGCAGAGCGCGGACCCCTCGGGGGTGGCCAGTCGGGGTGGCGCGGTCGGCGGGGCGGTCGGCCCGGTCGGCGCGAGGTCGGGCAGCTTGGGCAGCGCGGCGAACCGCCCGAGGGTGATCGGCGCCGGCTCGCCCTGGCCGGTGCGGGCGAGCAGCAGGCCGGCCTGCAACTCGGTGATGCCGGCCAGTCCGTCGCGCAGCGCGACGGCGTACTGCCGGCCGCCGCCGGAGTTGCGCACCAGGTAGACGTCGCCGATCCGCGCCCGGTCCACCCGGGCCGACGGCTCCCCCTCGCCGGGCAGCGCGAGCGGGGCCAGGTCGGCGCCGGCGGGCAGGCTGTTGAGCAGCGCTGGTGCCACCGGTACCGCCCGGGCCCGGGTGGCCGCCAGGGCGGCCAGCACGCGGTCGGGATCGCGCAGGAGGTGCCGCCGCTGGTGCCAGACCAGGTGCAGCCCGCCGTCGGGATGGCGCAGCAGCAGGGCGTCCTCGCCGAGGGCCCGGCCGCCGGCGCCGGCCGCCCCGATGAGCAGCGCCGACCGTGGCGCCGACCGGTCCGCCCCGGGGGCGGCCACGGAACAGACCGTCCACGGCGCCGTGGAGAGCCGGCCCCGCGCGGGCAGCGAGTCGGGGGCGTCGGCGATGCCCAGCGGCAGCCCGCGCGGCACGCCGTCGATGGCACGGCGGGAGACGAGCACGGTCTTCGGCCGCTCCGCGCCGATGATCAGCAGCGCGGAGGCGTAGTTGAGCACGGGGTGCAGTTTCTGCTCCCGGTAGACGAACCGCGCCCCGGACTCCTTCTCGACGATCACCGCGCCCGGGTCGCGCCACGTCTTGCCGCCGCCGGCGAAGAGGCCGTAGAGCGCGAAGCCGCCCAGGCCGATGGCGGCGACCAGGACGCTGGCCAGGCCCGCACCGGCCAGCCGCCGGAACGGCGACTGCGCCGGGTCGGTTTCCCGCATCGCCAGGGCGGCGACCGCCCGCTGGACGGTGAACTGGTACGAGTGCAGCTGGTCCTGCCGCGACGGCATGCGATCCCTTCCCGTGGTGCGGTCGGGGCAAAGGATAAGCGTTGCGTCGATGTTGCGAGGACCCTGCGTGGCGACGGGGCGGGCCGCCCGGGCGGCGGCGGGCCGCAGCGGAAGCCCTCCCCTGGGGCGCTGCGGCACGCCGGCCCACTGCGGCACTGTCTCAGTGGCTAGCCGGCACGCCGGCCCCCTGCGGCGCGGCCTTGGCGGTCCGCCGGCGCGCCGGCCCCCTGCGGCGCGGTCTCGGCGGCCTGCCGGGTCGGGTCGCCCGGTCCGGCAGGCCCGCGCCGGGACCGGGGTCAGGTCGGCCGGGTCGCCTTGCCGTCGAGCCACAGGGTGTCGGTGGCGTCGCGGTGCGTACCGGTGGAGCCGACGTGCTTGGCACTGATCTTCGGCCCGTTCCTGATGACGTGGACCAGGGCCATCGCGTGGCCGCGGCCGAGTCCGTAGTCGTTCTTGAGCCAGTCGACGATGACGCCGGCCTTGACGTCGGCGGCGTGGTAACCGCGCCGGGTGGCCTCGTCGACCAGGGCGCGCGGGGTCTTGCCGGTCCTGTCCTCGATCGCGTCGAGGTACGCCTGGAAGGACATCTGGTCAGCCTCCGATCCGGTAGTGCAGGTGGACCACGCCGGCGCGGAACGTCGTGGCGCCTTCGAGCGTCATGTCGATCCGCTTGCCCTGCTCCGGGAAGAGCCGCACCCCCTCGCCGAGCGCGACGGGGAACACCATCAGGTGCAGGTCGTCGATCAGCCCGGCCTCGAGCAGGGTGCGCACGACGCGGATGCTGCCGGAGATGTTGATGTTGCGGCCCGGCTGCCGCTTGAGTTCGGCGAGCCGCCGCACCAGATCCCCGTCGAGGACCTCGCTGTTGGCCCAGTCGGGCGCGGTCAGGGTGGTGGAGGCCACGATCTTGCGGATCCCGTTCATGGCGTCGGCCATCGGGCCGGTCTGACTGGCCCAGTAGCCGGCGAACTCCTCGTAGGTGCGCCGGCCCAGCAGCAGGGTGTCGGCGTCGGCGACCAGCCCGCCGACGGCCGCCGTCGCCTGCTCGTCCATGTGCGCGAAGGTCCACTGCTCCGGGGAGCCGACCACGCCGTCGGCGGAGATGAACAGCCCGGCCACGATCTTGCGGTGCGTCATGTCGATGTCCTTTGCGACTGCGAGGGGGTGACGCCAACTACCCTCCGCGATCGTCAGAAGACGATCAAGGCGGGTCTGCGTCACGAACGTTGCGCCAGATTCAACGATCCGATCGATCAAGTTCGCCGTCCGTTTCCCGCCAGCGGCGGCGGGCCGCCCGTTGGCACAGTTGCCACCATGCATCACGTCGTCGAACCACGAGTGCTCTACTTCGGCACCCCTGTCGTCCTGATCAGCTCCTCCAACGAGGACGGCTCGGCGAACCTCGCGCCCATGTCGTCGGCGTTCTGGGTGGGCTCGTCGGGCATGCTCGGCCTGGACGAGACGTCGCAGACCACGCTCAACCTGGCCCGCACCGGCGAATGCGTGCTCAACCTCGCCGACGCCGGGCTCGTGGGCGCCGTCGACCGGCTGGCGCTGCTGACCGGAACGCCCACCGTCCCCGAGCACAAGCTCCGCAAGGGATACCGGCACGAGGCCGACAAGTTCGGCGCGGCGGGCCTGACGCCCCTGCCGTCGGACAGGGTCGCGCCGCCGCGGGTCGCGGAGTGCCCGGTCCACCTCGAGGCGGTGGTGAACCGGATGCACCCGTTCGGCGAGGAGGGCTCCGGCGTCGTCGCGATCGACGTGCAGATCGTGCGGGTGCACGTCGAGCAGGACCTGCTCATGGCCGGCTCCACGCGGCACATCGACCCGGACCGGTGGGATCCGCTGATCATGAAGTTCCTCGAGTTCTACGGCGGCGGCCGCAACCTCCACCCGTCCCGGCTGGCGGAGGGCTGGGGAGCGCCCCGCCGCACGCCGGTCACCGCCTCATGACCAAGCCGCCGTACCACGTCGCGGTCGGTGCGGTCCGTCGCCCAGGGGACCGACCGGCCGCACGGAGATCCACGGTGAGGGCTTGCCACGAAGCAGGAGCGTGGTACTTTACTTGCATGCACATGCACCTGAGTGCGCCGGACTTGGGGGCTCCACCGACGCCGCCCCGACGCCGATATATGTATGTACAGCCAATTACAGAGCCGCAGAGGGGTGGGAAAGAGTGAGCACCACTGTGGAGTTGTTCGTGGACTACGTGTGTCCGTACTGCTTTCTCGTCGAGGACGCGGTGGCGGAACTGGAGCGGGAGCGTGACGTCGAGGTCGTCGTCCGGCCGTTCGAGCTGCGACCCGATCCGGTGCCGACGCTGACGCCGGAGGACGACTACCTGCCACAGGTCTGGCGCGCGTCGGTCTACCCGATGGCGCGGCGGCTGGGCGTGGACATCGCCCTGCCCTCGGTCTCTCCGCAGCCGCGCACCGCCAAGGCGTTCCAGGCCCTGCAACTGGCGACGGAACACGGCATCGCGCGGGAGTACTCGTCGGCGATGTTCCGCGCGTTCTTCCAGGACGACCGCGACATCGGCGAGGACGGGGTGATCGTCGACGTCGGCACCGCGGTCGGTCTCGACGCGTCCGAGGTGCAACGGGCGCTGGCGAGCGAGGAGCGACGCTCCCGCCAACTCGCCGACCAGCGGTACGCGACCGACCTGGGCGTACACGCCGTCCCCAGCTTCCGCATCGGCGGCCGCCTCCATCCGGGAGTGCTCGACGCGGACCGCCTGAAAGGGGCCGTGGACGAGGCGGCCGGCCGGGAGCCACTGCCATGAGCTGGACCGACGCGGCGCTGGCGGCGCTCATGGCCGACGCGGTGCGGTTCGGCGTCCGCCACGTCGACGGCGGCGGCCTGCCTTTCGTGGGCGTGCTCGTCGGCGAGGACGGCTACGTCTCGCAGCCCGGCGTCAACCTCGTACGGGAGACGGGGGATCCGACCGCGCACGCCGAGATCGTCGCGATGCGGGCCGCGCTGCGCGACCGCGACGGCGGCGACCTGACGGGCACCTGGCTGCTGGCGACGGGCGAGCCGTGCGGCCTGTGCTACCGCTTCGCCCTCGACCACCGGGTCGGGCGGGTCTACGTCGCGGTGGACGCCGACACCGTCGCGGCGCACGGATTCGACTATCGCGGGAGCTACCCCGCGTTCCGCATCGACCGCGCGGCCCTGCCCCTCCCCGTGCACGGCCTGCCCGTCGCGGAGGCGCTGGAGCCGTTCCGGCGCTTCCGTCTCCTCGGGCAGGACGGCGCACCGACCCCACCTACCCGGTAACGAAAGGAACAGCATGAACTGGCTCTACCTGGGCGTCGCCGTCATCTTCGAGATCGCGGTGGCCCTCGCGGCTAGCAAGGCGAAGGGCTTCACCCACCTGTGGTGGACCGTCGCGACCCTCGTCAGTGGCGCGATCGCGACCTTCTTCCTCAGCCTGGCGCTGCTGACCTTCGACGTGGGCGTCGGCTACGCGCTCTGGACCTCCGTGGCCGGGGTCGGGATCGTCGTCATCGGTGCGCTCTTCATCGGGCAGCGCCTGAGCCTGCGGAAACTCCTCGGCATCCTCGTCGTCATCGGCGGCGTCGTCGGACTACAGCTCAGCGGAGCGGCGTGACCAGCCGGTCGGCGCTCCCGCCGGCCCCGTCCGCACCCTCGACCCGATCGAAAGGACCCACCCCATGACCGTGACAGTTGCCCGGCACAACACGAAGGCCGGCGCCTGGCTCGTGCTCCTCCTGGCCGGAGCGTTCGAGGTCGGCTACGCGCTCAGCGTCGGTGGCAGCGAAGGATTCACCCGCCTCGGCTGGTCCCTCTCCGCCGTCGTGTTCTTCCTCCTGACGCTCTTCTGCCTCAGCGTCGCCCTGCGGAACATCGACGTCGGGATCGGCTACGCCGTCTGGGCCGGCATCGGCGCCGTCGGCGCGGCCGTCCTCGGTCCGGTGTTCTTCGACGAGTCCCTCACCCCCACCCGGGCGTTCTGGCTGGCCGTGATCATCGCGGGGGTCGTCTGGCTGAAGCTCGCCGACGCCTCCAGGCCCGCCACGGAGCAGCCGGCGACGCGCTGACGCCCCGCCGGCGGCCGGATGCCGTACGGCGATCCACCCGCGCCCCTGAGCGTCCAGGCGCTCAGGGGCGCAGGATCAGCCGGATCGGGTTGCCCTCCTTGGTGTGCACCCGCCGCACCGCCTCCTCGGCCTCGGCCAGCGGCAGCACGTCGCTGACCGAGGCGCTGAGGTCGAGCCGCCGCTGGCGGGCCAGGGACACCAGCTGCACGACGTGCTCGGACTCCGAGCCGTAGTGGCCGAGCACCGCCTGCTGGAAGTAGTTGAACGGGCTGTCCGAGGCGATGGTGACCGGCTTGTTGGCGATGCCGGCGAGCACCAGCCGGCCCCGGCGGGCGAGGACGGTCAGCGCCTGCTCGCGGACGACCGTCACCCCGGCGAAGTCGAACGCCACGTCCAGGCCCCGCCCGTCGGTCAGCTCCAGCACGGCGTCGCGGAACGCGGGATCGGCCGGGTCGAGCGCCGCGTCGGCCCCGAGCGCGACCGCCCGGTCCCGTGCCGCGGCCAGCGGCTCCACCGCGACGACCGGGGCCGCGCCGACCAGGCGCAGCAACTGCACGGCGTGCGCGCCCAGGCCGCCCACGCCCCACACCCCGACCGCCTCGCCGGGGCGGGTGCGCGCGGTGTCCGTCACCGCCGCCCACGGGGTGGAGACCGCGTCCGGGATGATGCAGGCCTGCTCGAACGGCAGGTCGTCGGGGATCGGCACGACGGTGTCCTCGCTGGCCACGGCGTACTCGGCCCAGCCGCCGTCGTAGTCCACCCCCCGGGTGAGCACCGTGCCGCGCCGGTCCCGCTCCCCCGCCTGGAGCAGCACCCGCTGGCCCGGCTCCCACCCCTGGACGTCGTCGCCCAGCGCGTCGACGACCCCGGCCACCTCGTGGCCCAGCGTGACCACGTCGCCGGGCAGGTAGAGCGGGGTGAGGGTGCCGTCGATCAGGTGGACGTCGGAGAGGCAGACGCCCGCCGCCTCGACCCTGATCCGCACCTGCCCCGGCGTCGGCTCCGGCACCGCCACCGACTCCATCCGCAGCGTCCGGTCCGCCAGGTGCAGCCGTCCGGCCAGCATGTCCGCCACTGTGCGCGCCCCCTGTCCGGCCCCCGGTCGGCGGCCCTCGACGCGCGGGCATACCCCACCGGGCGGCAGGAATGCGCGGCGAGGCGAAGCGTCCCGGGCGCCGCCGGGTAGCATCCCGCCCCGTGGGCGTGCGATTCGAGGAACTGGCCTGGCGGGAGACCCCCATCGGCCTCATCAGCCTGCGCCGGCGACGCGACCCGTCGCTCGGCGTCGAGGTGTACGAGGTCAAGCTCGACGACGAGTTCCTGATGTCCAGCCTCTTCCCCGTCGCGGAGATCGAGCTGGCCCGGCTGGGGCTCGCCCCGCTGGCCGGGCGCGGCCTCGACGTGGTCGTCGGCGGCCTCGGCCTCGGCTACACCGCCCGCACCGCGCTGGAGGACGACCGGGTCGGCTCGCTGCTGGTGGTGGAGGCGATCGAGGACGTCATCGACTGGCACCGCCGGGAGTTGCTGCCCTTCGCCGCCGGGCTGGCCTCCGACGCGCGTACCCGCTTCGTGCGGGCCGACTTCTTCGCCGCCGTCGCCGACGGCACCGGCTTCGACCCGCGGGATCCCCGGCGGCGGTTCCACGCCGTGCTGCTCGACGTCGACCACTCGCCGCGCAACGTGCTGCACCCCGCCCACGCCGCCTTCTACACGCCGGACGGCCTGCGCCGGCTCGCCGCCCACCTGCACCCGGACGGGGTGTTCGCCCTCTGGTCGGACGATCCGCCCGATCCCGCGTTCAGCGAGGCGCTCACCACGGTGTTCCGTACCGCGCGGGCGCACGTCGTCCCGTTCGCCAACCCGCTGACCGGCGGGGAGTCGGCGAACACCGTGTACGTCGCCCAACTCTGACGGCGGGTCCCCGCCGGCCGTTACCGGACGCCGCCGCCCGCGCCGGCATGCCGCCGCCCGGACCGGGAAGGCGGGTGGGGGCCGCGCGGCGCGGCCGGGAGTCACGGGAGGTGGACATGCGGGCCATGCTCTGGGTCGTCGCCGTCGTCGGCGGCGCGCTCGTCCTGCTGGGGCTGCTCCTCGAGGCCGTACGCTGGCTGGTGATCATCGGCGCGGTGGCGCTGATCGCGGCCGTCGTCCTGGCCCTGGTCAAGGGACGACAGGCGGTGCGCCACTCCGCCGGGCGCCGGTGACGTCGAGCGCGGCGGCGAGTTCCTCGTCGTAGCTGGCGAGCGGTCGCCCGTCGGCCGCGTAGGCCACCAGCCGGCCGTGCGTCATGGTCGCCGACCGGAACGAGAACGTCCGGGAACCCGGGTGGGCCGCCAGCAGCGGGATGACCCGGGGCGCGCCCCCGGGGGCCGAGTGGTATTCCAGCCGGGCGACCTCCGGCGACACCACCCCGTTGACCCTGACCTTGGTCTTCTCCCGGCGGGTGCCGAAGGTGACCGGGGCGCCGGTGCCGTACGCGGCGCACTCCGCCGGGCCCCGGCAGACGAAGAAGTAGCGCGGGTTGTGCACGTCGGCGAGCGTGTAGGCCTTGAACGTCGGGTCGGCGCCGGCCGGCAGCGGCTGCACGGCGAAGAACGCGACGGCCAGGGCGGCGGTGGTGCCCACCCGCAGCCAGCCACGGGCCGCCGGGGACCG
>NZ_JBSGDY010000221.1:0-8287 GCF_053602615.1 Micromonospora sp. NPDC004336 | reverse complement strand
GGCGCAGCCGTCCGGCCTCTCGGTCTCGGCCGACGGTGCCCGGCTCTGGGTCGCCGACAGCGAGACCAGCGCGATCCGGTACGTGGAGAACGGCGCCGCTCGGTCTGTGCCGCCGCCACCTGCGTGGCGGCGTCGGCGCGGGCCTGCGCCAGCTGGCGTTCCACCCCGACCGGGGACAGCTCGGCGTGCAGCGCCTCGGCGAGGGTCTCCGCGACCTGCTCCAGCCGGTCCACCGCCTCCCAGGTGCGGGCCACCTGACCGGGCAGGCCGGGGGCGTTGCGGTGGCGCATCCGCGAGTTGCGGGAGGCCCGCTGGCAGGCGCCGTCGTTGTCGCGGCAGTAGCGGAACGGCCGGCCCGCGCCCACGCGCTGCGGCACGTCGCGTCCGCAGTGGGCGCAGGGGCGGGTGTCGGTGGGGGTGGCGGGCTGGGCGTCCATCGAGGGCGGAGTCTACTGCCGGGCCCGGCGGCCGCCGCCGCAGCGCCCGCCCCGGGTCCGGCGTCGGGCCGGCCGCGCCGGCGTGGACCGTCGGTTCGAGCGGAGCGGAAGCCCGCCGCGCCGCCGACCCGGCGCGCGCCGGGCCGGTCCTTCGGGCGCGCGCCGGGCCGGTCAGCCGGCCGTGCGGGCCGCCCCGTCCAGGGTGTAGCGGCGTTGCAGCAGCAGCGCGACGAGCATCGCCGCCGCGGGCAGCAGCCCGAAGCCCCAGCGGATCGCGGTCAGCGCGTCGTCGGGCTGGGTGACGCCGTCGCCGGCGGTGGAGGCCACGAACCCGCCCGCGGCCAGGCACAGCGAGTACGCCCACGGGCCCAGCGCCGCGCCGGTGGCCTCGGTGGCGGTCCAGACCCCGGTGTAGGTGCCGGCCGCGCCGCCGCCGGCGCGGATGACGTCGGGCACCATCGAGAACGGCAGCAGCTGCATACCGGCGAACGCGACGCCGAGCACCGCCACGGCGGCCACCAGCACCGGCAGCCCCGCCGGGCGGCCCACGGCCAGGACCAGCGAGCCGGCCGCGAAGGCGCCCTGGGCGCCCAGCAGCGCCCGCTGCTTGCCGACCCGGCGGGCGAGCACCAGCCAGGCCGGCGTGACCAGCAGCGCCGGGGCGACGAAGGCCGCCACCAGCACGGTGGTCAGCCCGGGGCGGCCCAGCTCGTACTCGGCGTAGTAGGGCACCGCGGCCAGGACCAGGTGGGTGGTGGTGGACATGGCCAGGTAGGCGGCGACCAGCCAGCGGAACTGCCGGTCGCGCAGCGCCACGGCCAGCCCCCGCCAGCCGCCGCCGTGCGGGGCGGGCGTCGCGGCGGCGGCCCGGCGCAGCCGGGCGATGCCCGCCACCCCGACCAGCATCGCGGCCAGCATGCCGGCGGCCAGCAGCACGCCCATCCGCTGGTAGCCGGGGCGGGTGGCGTCCTCGCCGCCGGCCAGTAGGGGCGCCAGCAGCCCGGAGGCGAGGATGCCGAGGGTCAGCACCACCATCCGGAACGCCATCAGGCGGGTCCGCTCGTGATAGCCGATCCGCAGGTCGGCGGGGGTGGCCAGGTAGGGGACCTGGTAGGCGGCGAAGAGCAGGTTGCCGGCCACGAACGCGACCGCCACCCAGGCGGCGGCCGGCGCGCCGGTGAGCCCGCCGGGCACGGCGAACAGCGTGGCGAAGGCGAGCGGCAGGGCACAGCCGAGCAGCAGCAGCCGGCGCCGGTCGCCCCGGCGGGTCTGCTCGACGTCGCAGCGGTGCCCGATCCACGGGTGCAGCAGCACGTCGGCGACCTTCGGCAGCAGCAGCGCCAGGCCGGCCAGCCAGGGGGCGACGGCCAGCACGTCGGTGAGGAAGTAGAGCAGCAGCAGGCCGGGGACCGTCACCCAGACGCCCATGCCGAGGGAACCGGCGGCGAAGCCGAGCAGCGGCCCGCGGGGCAGGGTGGTGGTGTCCGTGTCGGCCTGGTGCTGGTCGAGCCCGGTCATGGCGGCCTTCCTCTCCGGGCGCGCCGCCCGCAATCCAACGGATGCTGGATTGTAGGGGCAGAATGGCGGCCATGACCATGCCCCGCCGCCGACCCGGGCGGCCCCGCCGCGAGGAGACCAGGCCCACCCGGGAGGTGGTGCTCACGGCCGCGACCGCGCTGTTCGCCCGCAGCGGCTTCGACGCCGTCGGGCTGCGGGAGGTCGCGGCGGCGGCCGGCGTCGACGTCGCCACGGTCTCGCACCACACGGGTACGAAGGCGCAGCTCTACGACGCCTGCTTCGCCCGGGTCTTCGCCGCCGAGCGGGAGGTGCTCCAGGCGGCGGCCGGGCGGGCGCGGCAGGCGCTGGACAGCGGCCCCGTCGAGGCCCGGCGCGCGCTGCACGACCTGGTGGACGTGTTCGTGGACTTCCTGGAGGACCGGCCGGAGACGACCGCGTTGTGGCTGCGCCGCTGGCTGGAGCCGCAGCGGCACGCCGAGCTCGACGAGCGGTACGCCGCCCCGCTGTACCGGCTCGTCGCCGACCTGCTCACCGCCGCCGCGGCGAGCGGGGCGCTGGTCGAGCCGACGCCGCACGTGACGGTGCGCAGCCTGGTGTGGGCGGTGCACGGGCACGTGGTGGCCCTGGCCGCCGGCGGGGGGTCGCAGGCGCGGGAGCGGCGGGAGTTCCGCGCGTTCGTGCACCGCTTCCTCGACGGGCTGTACGGGCCGGCGACACCTTGACGCGCCGCCCGCGCCGGTCCATTATCCAACGCACGTTGGATTAACGGGAAGGAGCCGGCGATGGGCGCACAGCCATCCGTGGCGGTCATCGGCGCGGGCGCGGCCGGACTGGCCACCCTCAAGGCGCTCGCCGACGTCGGCGTGCCCGCCGTCTGCTTCGAGGCGGCCGACCGGGTCGGCGGCCTCTGGGTGTACGGGGCGCCGGGCTCGCCCGCGTACCGGACGCTGCACCTGAACACCAGCAAGGCGCGCACCGAGTTCGCCGACCACCCGATGCCGGCGCACTGGCCGGACTATCCCGACCACACCCGCGTCGCCGGCTGGCTCACCGACTACGCCGACCGGTTCGCGCTGCACGAGGCGGTGCGGCTGCGGCACACCGTCGACCGGGTCGCCCGCGGCGACGACGGCCGGTGGACGGTGCACGCCGACGGGCCCGACGGCCCGGTCGAGGTCACCGTCGACGCCGTCGTGGTCGCCAACGGCCACAACCGCGCGCCGAAGTCGCCCGCCACCGCCGGCGAGTGCACCGCGCAGCAGATGCACAGCCACGCCTACCGGGGGCCCGAACAGCTCGCCGGGCGGCGGGTCCTGGTCGTCGGCGGCGGCAACTCCGCGATGGACATCGCCGTGGACGCCTCGTACGCGGCCCGGCGCACCCTGCTGTCGCTGCGCCGGGGCGTCTGGGTGGTGCCGAAGCACCTCCTGGGTCGCCCGTCGGACACCCTCAACGGCGCCCTGGCCCGGCGGCTGCCGTGGCGGCTGCGCCAGCGCATCACGCAGCGGCTGCTCACCGCGACCGTCGGCCCGCCCACCCGCTACGGCCTGCCCGCCCCCGCCCACGGCTTCCTCCAGGACCACCCGACCCTCTCCGACGGGCTGCTGTCGCGGCTGACCCACGGTGAGATCGAGCCCCGCCCCGGCATCGCCGGCTTCGACGGCGACCGCGTCACCTTCACCGACGGCCGCGTCGAGGAGGTCGACCTGGTGATCTGGTGCACCGGCTACCGGGTGGAGGTCCCGTTCCTGGACCCCGCGCTGCTCGGCGACGGGGCGGACACCCTGCCGCTGTACCGGCACGTGTTCCACCTGGACGCGCCCGGGCTGGCGTTCGTCGGCCTGATGCAGTCCACCGGCGCCGCGTTCCCGCTGGTCGAGGCGCAGGCCAAGCTGGTCGCGGCGCAGCTGTCCGGCCGGTACGCGCTGCCCGACCCGCAGGCGCAGCGCGCCGCCTGCCGCGCCGAGCTGCGCGCCGCCACCGCTCGGTGGGGGCAGCGCCGGCCCGCGATGCGGGTGGACTTCGACGCGTACCTGGCGGAGCTGAGGCGCGAACTGGTCGCCGGCGCCCGCCGTGCCGGAGCCGCGGCATGAGCGCCCTGGCGGGCCGCCGGGTGCTGGTCACCGGGGCCAGCGGCACCTTCGGCCGGCAGCTGTGCGCCGCGTTCACCGCGGCCGGGGCGCGGGTCGTCGGCGTCGACCGCCACCCGGCCGACACCGACGACGTGCCGGTGCTCGGCTGCGACCTGACCGACCCGGCCGCCGTGCCGCCGACGGTCGCCGCCGCCGTGGACCGGCTCGGCGGGCTGGACCTGCTGGTCAACAACGCCGGCGTCGGGGGCCCCGCCCCGGCCGAGCTGCCGCCCGACGAGGTGGTGCGCCGGCAACTGGAGGTGAACCTGCTCGCCGCCTGGCGGACCACCGCCGCCGCGCTGCCCGCCCTGGAGGCCGCGCGCGGCCGGGTGGTCTTCGTGGCCAGCCGGATGGCGGTGCTGCCGCTGCCCCTGGCCGCCGCGTACGGGGTCAGCAAGCGGGCCCTGGTCGCCTACGCCGACGCGCTGCGCCACGAGGTCGGCACCCACGTCGGGGTGAGCGTCGTCTACCCGAGCATGGTCGCCTCGCCGATCCACGACAGCACCGCCGAGGCCGGCCTGTCGCTGCGGGGGGTGTCCCGCCTCGAGCCCGTGGAGGGGGTCGTCGGGGCGATCCTGCGCGCCGCCACCGCGCGCCGCGCCCCCCGGGACGTGGCCACCACCCGGCGCGGGCGCCTCGAACTGGCCCTCGGCCGGCACGCGCCGGCCCTGGCCGACCGGATCGTGCGGCGTACCGTCGCCGCCCGGGTCGCCGCCGGCGACATGGACGCCGCGCCGCTGGCCGCCGGGATGGTGCGCCGGCACCGCGACGCCACCGGCTAGCGTGACCGGGTGGCCGTCTCCCCGTACGTCGCGAAGCTGCGCGCCCACGTCGGCACGGACCTGCTCCTGCTGCCCGGGGTCAGCGCGGTCGTGCGCGACGACGCCGGGCGGGTGCTGCTGGCCCGCCGCGCCGACAACGGCCGCTGGTCCCTGCCCGCCGGCCTCGTCGACCCCGGCGAGCAACCGGCCGACGCCCTCCTGCGGGAGGTGTACGAGGAGACGGGCGTGCACGTGCGCATCGAGCGCGTCGGTGGCGTCGCCACGCACCCGGTCGTCTACCCCAACGGCGACGCCTGCGAATACCTGAACGTGTGGTTCCGGTGCCGGGCCGTGGGCGGCGAGCCCCGGGTCAACGACGACGAGTCCACCGAGGTGGCCTGGTTCGACCCGGCCGACCTGCCGGAGCTCGACGGCTGGGCGCGGCTGCGCATCGACACGACGCTGCGCGAGGACGCGCCCACCTGGCACGCCGCGCCCGGCGAGCGGCACCCGGCGCTCGGCCAGCCCGACGCGCTCTGACCGGGAGCCGGAACCGCCGCCGGCCGCGCGGCCACCGACCGGTCGCACGCGCCACGAGATCCGGCCGACGATCGGCGCGCGTCGGTCATGTGTGCCAGAGTCTGACCTACATGGCTTCTAGCGTTGCGGCATGACTCCGTTCCGGATCGACATCCCCCAGGCAGACCTCGACGACCTTCGCGACCGGCTCGTGCGGACCCGCTGGCCCCGGCAGCTTCCCGGTGCCGGCTGGAGCCGCGGGGTGCCGGTGGAGCACCTGCGCGACGTGGCCGCGTACTGGGCGGAGAAGTACGACTGGCGGGCCCACGAGGCGAGGCTGAACGGGTTTCCCCAGTTCGTCACCGAGATCGACGGGCTGGACGTGCACTTCCTGCACGTGCGCTCGCCGGAGCCGGACGCGTTGCCGCTGATCCTGACGCACGGCTGGCCGAACTCGTTCGTGGAGTTCGCCGACCTGATCGGCCCGCTGACCGACCCGGCGGCCCACGGCGGGGACCCGGCGCAGGCGTTCCACGTGGTGGTGCCCTCGGTTCCGGGATTCGGCTTCTCGCAGGCCCCGCCGGAGACCGGCTTCACGGTCGCCCGGGTCGCCCGGATGTGGGCCGAACTGATGCGCCGGCTCGGCTACCAGCGGTACGGCACCCAGGGCGGCGACCTCGGCGCGTACGTGGCGCCCGAGGTGGCCGCGGTGGCGCCGGAGCACGTGGTCGGCGTGCACATCGACGGCGGATTCGGCTTTCCCACCGAGGCCGACGTGCCGGACATGACCGAGGCCGAACGGGCCGAGTGGGCGCAGATGCAGCAGTGGATGAGCGGCGGCGTGGACCACCACGCGCTGCTACGGGCCGCGCCGCAGACCTTCGCGTACGCGTGGCAGGACTCGCCGGTCGGGCTGCTGGCCTGGATGACGCAGAAGTTCAAGGAGTTCACCATCACGGCGGCGACCCCCGAGCAGGTCATCGACCTGGACCTCATCCTGACCAACGTGAGCCTGTACTGGTTCACCGGCACGTCCGGCTCGTCGTCGTGGCTCATGTACGAGGGCGCGACGGTGGCCGGCGACGGCGGCTTCGCGTGGCCCAAGGGGCAGAAGCGGGTGCCGTCCGGCGTCTACGGTGGCGGGTCGGCGCTGATGCGGCGCCTCGCCGAACGGGACAACACCATCGTGCACTGGCCGCAGGGCAACCCCGGAGGCCACTTCGTGGCGATGGAGGAGCCGCTGGCCCACGCGGCCGACATCCGCGCCTTCTTCGCGAAGCTGCGCTGACCCGTCCCGGGTGAGCGCAGGGCCGGTCGCGGCACCACCGCCGCGACCGGCCGCCGCCCGACGGGCGCCTGACCCCCGGTGTCAGGGCGCGACCGGCGGACGGATGTCAGGGCATGGCGACGGCGGCCCGGGAGCGGTCGGCGGCGATCCGCACCGCCAGGGCCGCCAGCACCGTGCCCGTCAGCAGCCGCTGCACCCTCAGCCAGAGCGGCCGGCGGGCGAAGAACCCGGCGAGCGAGCCCGCGGTGAGCACGATCAGCGCGTTCACCGTCAGCGCCACCGCGATCTGGGTCAGCCCCAGCAGCAGGCTCTGCGCCGCGACGTCGCCGCGCGCGGGGTCGATGAACTGCGGCAGCAGCGACACGTACAGGATGGCGATCTTCGGGTTGAGCAGGTTGGTGACCAGGCCCATCGTGAACAGCCGCCGCGCCGGGTCCGGCGGCAGCGGCGCCGGCGTGAACGGCGACTGCCCGCCGGGGCGCAGGGCCTGCCAGGCCAGCCAGAGCAGGTACGCCGCGCCGGCCAGCTTCACCGCCGTGTAGAGAGCGGGCACCAGCACGAACACGGTGGCGATGCCGGCCACCGCGGCGGCCAGGTAGACGCCGAAGCCGGCCGCGACGCCGAGCAGCGAGACCAGCCCGGCCCGCCGGCCCTGGGTGACCGACCGCGAGACCAGGTAGACCATGTTCGGGCCGGGCGTCAGCACCAGCCCCAGCGCCACCAGCGCGATGCCCACCAGCGCACCCGTACCGACCATGTCGCCCCCGCTCCGCTCGGCTGGTGCCGACCCTACGCCCGCCCGACGCTCAGCCGGCGACCGGCACCCGGCGGGCCGCGACGGCCGCGCGGGTCTCCTCGGCGGTCAGGTCCGCGTTGATCGCCGCGCCGGCGGCCAGCCCCGCGGCGGCCGAGGTGATCACCTGGGCGCGCGGATCCGTGACGTTGCCGGCCACCCACACGCCGGGCACCTCGGTCGCGCCGGCCGGGCCCGCCGGCACCGCACTGCCCACCACCTGGCCGCCCATCTCCTGCGTCACCGGCGCGAGGCCCAGCGACGCCAGCACGTCGGCGCGGGCGTGGAAGCGGGGAGCCACCACCACCGCACCGCAGCGCAGCACCTCGCCGCCGGCCAGCCGCACCCCGGCCAGGGCGTCGCCGGCGAGCACCAGCGCGGCGACCGGGCCGTCGACCACGCGTACGTCCCGCGCGGCGAGCTGCTCGTCCTCCTCGGCGGTGAACGCGCACGGCGTGTGCCGCACGACGGTCACGTCGGCGCTCCACTGCCGCCACAGCAGCGCCTGGTGCGCGGCCAGCGGGCCGGTCGCCAGCACCACCAGCGGCACGTCGCGCACCTCCCACCCGTGGCAGTACGGGCAGTGCAGCACGTCGCGGCCCCACCGACCGGCCAGCCCCGGCACGTCGGGCAGCTCGTCCGCCAGGCCGGTGGTGACCAGCAGCCGCCGGGCGTCGACGGTGCGCCCGTCGGCGAGGGCGACGCGGAACCCGCCGCCGTCGCGGCGCGTCGCCGCGACGGCCGACCATCGACGACCGGGACCGGCCCGACCGGCGCGGCTTCCACCTGTCCCAGCGCGACGGCGACGTCTACGTGGTGCCGGACGAGGCGCTGCCGTA
>NZ_JBSGDY010000220.1:0-8396 GCF_053602615.1 Micromonospora sp. NPDC004336 | reverse complement strand
GCTCGGCGAGCGCGGGCCCCGCTGTGGTGCGACTATCCCGGCACGCGGTGCCGGGCCCGCACGGTCACTCGAAGCCCGGCGTCCAGATGCGCGCCTTGTAGAACTCGGCGCCCGAGCGCTTGCGGTCCGGCGACTGGGAGAAGCGCACGGTCGGGCTGCCCCAGGTGCGGGAGCCGGTGTTGTCGGCGCGTACGGACACCACCTCTCCGGAGGAGTGCCGCACGTACGACTTGACCCGGGTCTCGCTGGAGATCTTCCGCTTGGTGAACAGGCCGCCCGAGGTGTTGATCTCGTAGACGCCGTCGGTGGCGGTGCATACCAGCTTGTACTTGTTGCCGTAGTCGGGCTGCAGGTCGTGCCCGAGGTTGCTGCTGCCGAGGCTCACCGACCCGCCGTAGTACTTGAGCCGGGTGTTGCGGTAGGAGCCCTCGACCGCGTAGTGCACGAGCTTGCCCTTGCCGATCGCCCACAGGATCTTGTAGGTCGGGTCCCAGAGGACGCCGTGGGCGCCGGGCAGGCTGACCGTCTGCACCTTCGCCAGCGACCCGAGGTTGCCGACGCTCGTCGGGGCGTAGAGCGTGAGGTAGCCGTGCGAGCTGGCCACGACCACCGAGCCGTTGCCCGGGATCCGCTCGATCGCGTGCGGGTTGCCGCCCGGGGTCGCGCTCCACGCCAGGTCGTTGAGCTCGGTGTGCTTCTCGCTGTCGATGTCGATGATGCCCGCCCGGCCGCCGGAGGCGACCACGAGCGCGATCCAGCCCTGCTTCTCCGTCGAACGGATCTTCACGTCCGACAGGTTGGCCCACGCGCCGCCGCCGGGGCTGAAGCTCCAGTGCACGTTGGCGTCGGTCCAGCTCTTGTTCTTGTGGAACACCAGGACCTTGTTCTTGACCTGCTCCGTGGTGGCCACGTAATAGCTGGTCGCCGCCTGCGCGGCGGCCGGGCCCAACAGGGCCGCGGTCGGCGCGGCGACCGCCCCGGCCGCCAGCCCGCGGAGAATCGTGCGTCGCTGCATCCTCAACATCCTCCCGTGATCATGTCGAGCCACTCATCCTGCCACGATCGTCCACTTTGGTTGGCCCCTTTCGTCGAGGAGCGAAGGAGTCACCGCTTCCGGGATCGGGCCGCTGCCCGGGAGCGGGCGGCGGCCGGGGCCCCAGAGGTAGCGGTCGATGCGGCGGCGGCCGGGGCCCGAGAGGTGGCGGTCGATGCGGCGGCGGCGGGGCTCAGGGGCGGTGGGCGTTGCGCCTGCGTACCGCGAAGAAGAGCGCGGCGGCCCGGCGGACGTCGCCCGGCCGCCGTGGGTCGGCGGCGATGTCGTGCAGCAGGTCCCGGTCGGCCCGCCCGGCGCCCAGCGTGATGAGC
Organism: Micromonospora sp. NPDC004336; assembly: GCF_053602615.1. Lineage (NCBI taxonomy): Bacteria > Bacillati > Actinomycetota > Actinomycetes > Micromonosporales > Micromonosporaceae > Micromonospora > Micromonospora sp. NPDC004336. Next base: position 7,031 of record NZ_JBSGDY010000220.1, on the reverse strand, counting down.
AGGGCGAAGCACTCCCGCGCGGCGTCCCGGTCGGTGGGGCCGTCGGCGCCGCCGGCCCAGTGCGTCAGCAGCGCCGCGAGCACGTCCGCGCGGAACGACGGCGTGCCGGCCTCGCCGGCCCCGGCGCTGCCGACGAGCAGGTGCCCGGCCGCGATCGCGCCGTCCGGCTCCGCGAGGCGGTCCCGCAGGAAGGCCGGCGCGACGGCGGCCCGGCTGATCGCCTGCAACGCGACGAACCGCGTCGAGCGGGTGTTCATCAGCGTCACCCACTCGTCCGGTCGCCAGTCGCGGGCCAGCGGCCCGGCCGCCAGGTATTCCACCAGGCTCGGCCAGACCGAGGCCAGGCCGTGCCGGTCGGCCCGGAAAAGGTCCGTGGCGAGCAGGATCCGCCGCACGTGGTCGGGCCAGTCGGGCAGCGCCCGGGCCGGGGGAGCCGGCGCGTGGGCCGCCGTCCAGTCGACGACCGCCGCGACCGGGTCGCCGCCGGCGACGGCGGCGGTCGCCGCCACCTCGACGAGGTCGGTGTGCCGCGCGGCCAGCCAGGCGGCGGTCCGCTCGCCCCCGGGCGGGCGGCGCCGCAGCGCCTCGCACGCGGCGTCCAGGCTGTCCCGGCCGCCGCGCAGCAGGGCGCGGACGAACTCGTCGAGCAGGGCCGCCGGGCCGGGCGGCGGGGCCGCCCCCGCCTGCCCGTTCTCCCAGACGAGCACGGCGACGGTGGCGGTGAGCGGGTTGTGCACCGGGCCGGTGATGCGCTGGGCGTGGGTCCAGTCGAGGAACCGGCGGGCCGCGGCCTCGTCCGCGAACCACCGGGCGGCCAGCAGCGCGACGTCGGCGTCGGTGAAGTGCGCCAGGTGGTACGCCGGATAGCCGTCACCGAGCACGGCCAGCTCGTCCTCGGCCAGGTGCCGCGTGGTGACCAGGACGCGCCACGGCCCCGGCGCGGCGCCCGGGTCGGGGGAGCGGGCCAGGGCGGCGAGCCGGTTGAGGACGACGGCCCGCTCGTCCGGGTCGGCGACGGCGTCGACCCCGTCGACGCAGACCAGCCACCGCCGCCCGGGCGCGGGCGGCTGCTCGACGTCGAGCGGAGCGCCGTCGCGGGGGTACGCCTCGGCGAGCGCGGCGGGCAGCGGCCGGTGCACCAGGGCGCCGGCCGGCAGGCTCACCAGCACCGGCCCGGGCGGGCGCCGGCCCCGACCGGCGAGCCAGCGCCGCGCCGACCGGGCGCTCTCGTAGCGGATCAGCGCCGTCTTGCCGCTGCCCGGCTCGCCGATCAGCAGCACGTTGCCGGCGCCGGTGAACAGGTCCGCCACGTCGACGCCGTCGCCGGCCGGGGCGAGCCGGGGCACCGCGCGACGCGGCACGTACACCTCCGACAGCGGCTTGACATACCCGCCGAAGCGGTGCGGGTGGACGATGCCGGCGTCCGCCTCCCGCCTCCAGACCGGCTGCAGCGCGGACCACCAGCCGCGCCGGTCCCGGGTGGCGCGGCGCGCGGCGACGACCGCGCCGGCCAGCGCCAGCGCGCCGCTGACGACGCCGGCGACCTGGTTGCCGAACTCCAGGTCCATCGGCGTCAGGGCCGGCCCGCGCCGGGCCGCTCCGCCGCCAGGTGGTGGGCCCCGCACCCCTCGCAGTACGCGCCGGTCTGCGCCTCGCCGCAGTGCCGCCACGGCGCGGGCGGCGCGGCCCGCTGCGCCGGCGGCTCCTGCGGCCCCCACCGCGAGGTGTGGTGTGACACCACCAGTGAGGACTGCGTCAGCCGGGCGTCCACGTCGGGCCTGAGCCGGACCCGTCCGGCGGCGGCGTCCAGCACGTCCACCACGCGGGCGAGCAGGAGGAGGTCGTCGTCGCGGCCCGCCGCCCGGGCCAGCGCCACCGCGCGCCCGAGGTGCTCCTCGGCCTCGGCGACCCGGCCCGCCCGGGCGGCCGCCAGTCCCCGCTGGACCGCCGCCGCGTAGTCCTGCTGCCGGGTGTAGTGGGCGACGCTCTCGTTGATCTCCGAGTACCGCAGGGCGTCCTCGGTCCACTCCACGGTCAGCGGCGCCTCGACCGGCTCCGCGCCCGTGCCGGCGTGCACGCTCAACCAGCCGACCCGCCGCCGCGCTCCCGGCGGCATCGCGTCGACCTCCAGCGCGACGTGGTAGTCCCGCTGGTCGTGCGGGCTCCACGCGCCCACCGGGTAGTCGGTGCTCAGCTCGCCGGCCGGCTCGCCGCGCGCGCCCAGGTCGGCGAGCACCGGGTGCACCTGCTTCACGAAGCGCACCCGGGCCAGCCCGGTGGTCCGGACCCGCAGCCGGACGTCGGCGACCCGGCGGGACATCGCGCGGGCCAGCACCGCCCGGAAGTCGTCGGCGAGCCCGGCGAGGTCCTCCACCGGCACGACGGGGTTGGCTCCCAACGCCTCCGCGATGCCCAGCAGTTCCGCCGCGTCCCAGTCGTGCACGCCGTCGGCGGAGCCGACGGCGCGGCAGTCGACGGTGAAGCGGCCCACGCACTCCTCCACCGCCGCGCGCAGGTCGGCGGGGCGCTGGGACTCGTTGCGGCCGTCGGTGAGCAGGATGACGTGCCCGATCGCCTCCGGCCGCGTGGCCAGCAGTTGGCGGGCCAGCGACAGCCAGGTGCCGATGGCGGTGCCGCCGTGCGGCGCCACGTGCCGCAGGGCGCCGCGGGCGGCGGCACGGGTGGCCTCGTCGGCGACGGCCAGCCGCCGGTCGCCCGGGTAGACCATCGTGGCGTTCGCGGTGCCGGAGAGCACCGCGAACGCCACCCCGTCGGGCAGGGCGTCGACGGCCGCCGCGGTCGCCTGCCGGGCGGCGCGCATCTTGGCCTGGGGCGCCCCCATCGAACCCGACGAGTCGAGCAGGATCACCTCCGCGAGGCCGCCGTGCCGCACCTCCGGGCGGGCCGGCTCCACGCCCCGGACGGTGGCCACCACGTCGAGGACCGCCCCGTCGGCCGGGACGCACTCGGTGTGGTGCACGCTGAGCCGCAGCGGCAGATCGTCAGCGGGGGACACGGACCACCTCTTTCCCTCGGGGCCGGCGGCCGAGGATCACCACCACGTCACCGGCCGGTACGCGTTGGCCAGGTCGACGAGCGCGATCCGCTCCCGCCGGTCCGCCGTGCGCCGGGCGCGGGACCGGCAGCGACGCTCGAACGCGCGGCGCAGCGCGTCCTCGTCGAGCGGCTGGCCGAAGAGCCGCCGCCCGTCGTGGCGCCCCTCGGTCAGGTCGCAGCCGAGCGCGATGCGCAGGATGTGCGCCTCCACCTCCTCGCGCTCGCCGAACGGGGGGAGCTTGTCGACGGTCGCGGCGGCGTCGATCGCCGCGTCGAGCCGGCGCCCGTCGTCCGGGGCGTCGAGCAGGATCCGCACGGCGCAGGTGACCGCCACCGTCGAGGCGCGGGCGGACTCCGGCACCCGTAGCAGGGCGTCGGCCGCGCCACGCGGATCGCCGGCCGCGAGCAGGCAGCGGGCCAGCCCGAACGCCGCGGCCACCACGCCCGGGTCGGCGTCCCACACCCCCCGGTAGTGGTCCGCGGCCGACCGCGGGTCGCCGTCGAGCTCGCAGGCGACCGCGAACGCGAGCCGGGTGGAGACCTCGCCGGGCAGCCACCCGTACACCTGCTCGAGGCGGCGGCGGGCGGTGGCGAAGTCGCCGCCGACCAGGGCCACCAGGCCGCGGTGCCACCACAGCGACCAGTCCCGCAGCTCCTCGGGGAAGTCGGCGAGCAGCGGCCCCGCCTCGTCCACCCGGCCGGCCGCGAGGAGGGCCCGGACGGCGCGGTAGGTGACCTGCGCCGTCCGCTCGGGCGCGGTCTTCAGCAGTTCGACGAGCTCGGCCGGGTCGGCCGGCCCGAGCGAGGCGAGGAAACCGGCGGCCGGGTCGGCGCCGTCGACCAGGGGCGCCGGCAGGCCGAGCATGATCTCCACGACGTCGAGGGCGTCGCCGTCGGTGTGCAGCCCGAACGCGCACGCCGAGGGGCTGAACAGGGTCGACCGGGTCGGCCGGGGCACGCCGTCGCCGGCGGAGCTGACCTGCCGCCGCACGCCCCGCACCTGCTCGCGCATCTCGGCCGCCGAGCCGAAACGGTCGTCCGGGTCGGCGGCCGTGGCGCGGGCCAGCAGCCGCAGGAACGGGTCGAGCCGGGCCGGCACGGGCAGCCGCAGCACGTCCTGCCCCGCCGGGATCCGGGTCACGTCGACGGACCGGGGCACCAGGGTCAGCGCGGCGAGGGTCCGACCGACCGTGTAGAGGTCCGAGCGGACGCTGGGGCCCGCCGGCCCGAGGCGCTCCACCTCCGGGGCGGTGAAGCCGGCGGTGCCCCAGGCCGGGCTCACCGTGTTGTCGATCCGGCGGGCGGCGCCGAAGTCGACCAGCTTGATCGGGTCGGCGGCGCCCCGACCGCCGACGCGCATCACGTTCTCGGGCTTCAGGTCGCAGTACAGCCAGCCCTGGTCGTGCAGGTACTCGAAGGCGTCGAGGATCTGCACGCCGTACCCGAGCGCCTGCGCCACGTCGACCGCGCTGGAGCCGCCGCCCGGGCCGGCCGCGCTGCGCGCCTCCTCCAGGCTGCCCCCGTCGACGTACTCCATCACCAGGTAGCCGACGTCGCGGTCGGACTCGGGACGCAGCGCGTGGGTGATCGTGACGATGCGCGGGTGGTTCAACGCGATCAGCGCCTGCCGTTCGGCGACGAACGCCGCGGCGGCCTCCCGGTCCTCCGGGTTGCGCTGCCCCTTGAGCACCCGCCACGCGCCGTCCATGTCCTCGTCGCGGGCGAGGAACACCCAGCCGACCCCGCCGTTGCCGAGGCAGCCCTCGATCCGGTAGCGCCCGGCGCGCAGGTCGCCGTCGGCCAGGGGCGGGGTGAAGGAGTACCGGGTGCCGCAGTCCGGGCAGTAGCCGGCGACCCGGGGCAGCCGGCGCCGGCAGGTCGTCTGCGGGCAGTAGCGGGAGTGCTCGGGGACGACCGGCTGCGCCACCACCGCCGACAGCGGGTCGTGGGCCCTGGCGGTGGGCAGCACGGCCGGTCGCTCCCAGGGCCGGGAGGCGGTGCGCGGCGGACGCGGGTCGGGGGCCGGCTCGCGGGCGGGTCCGTCGACCACGCCGGACCCGGCGCCCGCCCCGGCGCACTCGTGCCCCCACAGCCGGCAGAACCCGTCCTGGTCGACCCGGCCGGGGCAGTTGCGTTCCGCGCAGCCGCGGCTGACCGCCGTCATGGCGTCCCCCCGTTCACGGCCCGTTGGTAGGCCCGTACCGCCCGGCTCGCGGCGGTCACGGCGAAGACGTCGGGCCGCAGCGCGGCCACCGCCTCCTGGTAGGCGCGCTCGACCTCCGGGTGCTCCGCCCGGCCCACGTCGGCGGCCTTCTGCCGGTACGCCTCCAGCCGGCCCGTCAGCTCCGCGTGGCAGCCCCGGCGCAGCCGCCGCCGCGTGGTGTCGGCCTGTTCGACGGCCCGGTCGACGGCCGCCTCCAGCGCCCCGTCGTCGCGTTCCGGCCGGACGTCGCCCCGCGACCACTGGCCCCGACCGGCCGCCTCGGCGGCGGCGAGCCGGTCCAGCAGCCCGTCGACCGCGAGCGCGGCCAGCGGGTCCGCCCCGTCGCCCAGCCCCTCGGCGGCGGCCTCCGCCGCGAGCCGCCTTAGCCGCTCGACGGACGAGCGCAGCCGCCGCGCCCGGACCGTCAGCCGGTCCCGGCCGTACGCCTCGACGATCCGGTGGATGCGGGCCACGTGCTCGCGGGCCGCGACCAGGATCTCCTGGACGGTCATCGCCTCCACGGTCACCGGTTCGCCGGTGGCCGCGGTGAACCGCACCTCGCACGGGGCGGCCAGCAGCCGGGCCAGCGCCTCCTCGCCCGCGCCCGTCGACCGGTCGACCGCGTCGGCGTCGTCCACCAGCCGGTCGAGGGCCAGCGAGAGGCAGCCGAGCCGGTGCAGCAGGCTCCGGGCCTCCTGCGCGGGCGCGGCGGCCGGGCCGGCGTTCTGCCGGAAGGCGTCCGTGACCAGTTGCTGGACGTCGAGCAGGTGCTCGCAGACCCACGCGTGCGCGGCCAGGGCGGCGTCGAGGCGTTCCCGCACGGCCAATCGACCCACCGCCCGTCAGTCGGCCGGCCGGGCGGTGCCCGGCGCGGGGTCGGGGGGCGGCCACCCGGTGGTGGCCGGCCCGGGCGACGGCATGCCCCGGTCCCGGTGGCCGGCGAGCCACCGGTCGTGGGCCTGCTGCCACACCGAGGCAGTACGCGGCTGCGCCAGCACGTGGTTGACGAACGCGACCAGCTCCCGGCCCTCGGTCAGGTGGAACGCGAAGGCGTGCGGCTCGTCGGTGAACCAGGTGCAGCTCTCGTCCCGGTGGTGTTCGCAGGACCGCCGCTCCGGCCGGGGCGCCTCGGTCACCAGCGTCGTGTCCGGGGCCATCCGGGCGAAGCCCAGCAGGATGTTGTCGTCGGTGCTGACCCCGTCCACCTGGCCCTGCCGCAGCATGACGAGGCAGTCGACGGGGTGGGGCGCCTGCACCGGGACCGGCCGCCCGCCCCCGGCGGTGCGGTAGCCGGCGATCATCGCCAGCGAGGTGGTGTTCGCGGCGGCGCAGACCCGCCGGCCGCCGAGCTGTTCCATGCCCGCGAACTCGGGCGCGCCGTCGGCGTTCCTGCGCACCAGCACCGTCTGGCCGGAGTCGAGGTAGTCGTTGGAGAACAGTACCCGCCGGGCCCGCTCGCAGGACGCCGTCAGCGAGGTGGCGACGACGTCGATCTCACCGTTCTCGAGCATGGTGAAGGCGCCCTGGCCGGGCGGCACCGCCTTGAAGGTGAGCCGGCTGCGCGGGTCGTCGGCCGGCCAGAGGGCCCGGGCCACGGCCAGCATCAGTTCGATGTTGAAGCCCTCGAACCGCTGGCTGCCGGCGTCCCAGTGGCTCATGGTGGCGTCGGACGGGTCGACGCCCGCGACGAGCTCGCCCCGGGCGAGGATCCGGCGCGGCGGCGTCGGGTCGGGCGGGAGGCTGCGGCGCACCGGGCAGACCCCGCCGGTCG
>NZ_JBSGDY010000219.1:0-8536 GCF_053602615.1 Micromonospora sp. NPDC004336 | reverse complement strand
GCCCGACCCGGCCCGACCCGGCCCGACCCGGCCCGACCCGGCCCGACCCGGCCCGACCCGGGCCCGGGGCAGTCGGGAACGGATGGCCGGTCAGGCGAACAGGGCGAAGTAGATCGCGATGTGGTGGCAGAGCGCGGCCACCAGCGTGCAGGCGTGGAAGAACTCGTGGTGGCCGAAGACGGTGGGCCAGGGGTTGGGCCGGCGCAGCGCGTAGAAGACCGCGCCGACGCTGTAGATCGCACCGCCGACGACGAGCAGCACCAGCGCGGTCACGCCGCCCTGGTGGAGGATGTCGGGCAGCATCGCCACCGAGACCCAGCCGAGCGCCAGGTAGAGCGGCGCGGAGACCCAGCGCGGGGCGTGCGGCCAGACCATCTTCAGCGCCACGCCGGCGATCGCCCCGCCCCAGACCAGCGACAGCATGATCGCGGCCGGCCGGGGCTCCAGCAGCAGGACGCAGAACGGCGTGTACGTGCCGGCGATGAACACGAAGATCATCGAATGGTCCATCCGGCGCATGATCTGGTAGCCGCGCTCGGACCACACCCGGCGGTGGTAGAGGGCGCTGGTGCCGAAGAGCCCGCACACCGTCAGGCTGTAGATCACGCAGCTCACCAGGGGTGCCCAGCCGGGCCGGGAGGCCGCGACCGCGCTGAGCACGACCCCGCAGACGAGAGCGACGAAGAACGCGTACGTGTGCAGCCAGCCGCGCATCCGGGGCTTGCCGATGTCGACCGGCTTCAGTCGAAGCGGTGCGGAGGTGGTCACCATCTTAGGTTACGGCACCGTAGGTTACCTGCAAGTAGTGCGTCCGGTCACGTGGGACGGCGACCGGCCGGACCCCGTACCGGCGGGCCCGTCGGGAAGTATGGCGACATGCGGATCCGACCCGTCGGGGCGCACGCCCTGCTGCTCGACTGCACCCCGCCGGAGGCGGCCCCGACACCCGCCGCCGACCGAGCAGCCGCCGATCCCGGGGCGACCGCCGGCCTCGTCGAGGCGTGGCGGGCCGAGCTGTGGCGGCGGCGCGAACGCGGCGAGCTGACCGCAGACGAGATCGTGCCGGCGGCCACCACCGTCCTGCTCGACGGCGTACCCGACCCGGCCGCGACCGCGGCGCGCATCGCGACCTGGGCGCCCCGGCCACCCGCCCCCGGCCGGCCCGCCGCCGACCCGGTCGAGGTCCCCGTGACGTACGACGGCGAGGACCTGCCCGCCGTCGCCGACCACTGGGGCGTGGACGTGGCCGCGGTGGTCGAGCGGTTGACCCGCACCGACTTCCGGGTGGCCTTCTGCGGCTTCGCCCCCGGCTTCGCCTACCTCACCGGGCTCCCCGCCGAACTGGCGGTGCCCCGGCTGCCCAGCCCGCGACCCCGGGTGCCGGCCGGCTCGGTCGCCCTGGCCGGCCCGTACGCCGGGATCTACCCGACGGCCTCGCCCGGCGGCTGGCTGCTGGTCGGGCGTACCGCCACGGCCCTCTTCGACGTGCGCGCCGACCCGCCGGCCCGGCTCACCCCCGGCACCCGGGTGCGCCTGGTGGCCGCGTGACCGGACCGGGGACGGTCGAGGTGCTCCGCGCCGGGGCGCTGACCACCGTCCAGGACCTCGGCCGGGCCGGCTGGGCGCACCTCGGCGTGCCGCGGTCGGGCGCGCTCGACCCGGCCGCGCTGCGGCTGGCCAACCGGCTTGTCGCCAACCCGGAGCACGCCGCCGGCCTGGAGATCACGATGACCGGCTGCGACCTGCGGTTCCCCCGCGCCGCGACGGTCGCGGTGACCGGTGCCGGCACCGCCGTACGGGTCGGCGGCCGACCCGGCGACGTCGGACGGCCGCTGTCGGTGCCGGCGGGCGCCGTGCTGCGGATCGGCCCGCCCCGCGACGGCCTGCGCAACTGGCTCGCCGTCGGCGGCGGGATCGCCGTCGAACCGGTGCTCGGCAGCCGCGCCACCGACACCCTCTCCGGGCTCGGTCCGCCGCCGCTGCGCGACGGCGACCTGCTCCCCCTGGGGACGCCCACCGGCCCGCCCGCCGGCGTGGACGTCACCGTCGTGCCGCCCACCCCGACCGAGCTGCGGCTCACGCTGCGACTCGGTCCCCGCGACGACTGGTTCACCGCGACCGCGCTGGACCGGCTGCTCGGCAGCGCGTACACGGTGAGCCCGGTGAGCAACCGGGTCGGCGCGCGACTCACCGGCGCGGCCCTGCCCCGCGCGGTGGCCGGGGAACTGCCCAGCGAGGGCATCGTGCTCGGCGCGGTGCAGGTGCCGGCGAACGGCCAGCCACTGGTCTTCCTCGCCGACCATCCGACCACCGGCGGCTACCCCGTCGTCGGGGTGGTGGACGACGTGACCCCGCTCGCGCAGGCCCGCCCAGGGACTACGGTCAGGTTCCATGGACCTCAACGCTGACCTCGGCGAGGGCTTCGGCATCTGGCGGCTCGGCGACGACGCCGCGCTGCTGGACCTGGTCACCTCCGCCAACGTCGCCTGCGGATTCCACGCCGGCGACGCCTCCACCATGCGGCGGGTCTGCGAGGCCGCCGCCGCGCGCGGCGTCGCCGTCGGCGCGCAGGTCGGCTACCGCGACCTCGCCGGCTTCGGCCGGCGGCACATCGCGTACGCCTTCGCCGAGCTGCGCGACGAGGTCACCTACCAGCTCGGCGCGCTCGACGCGTTCTGCCGGCTGTTCCGCACCCGCGTCCGCTACCTCAAGCCGCACGGGGCGCTCTACCACGCCGCCGCCAGCGACGAGGCCCAGGCGGCGGCGCTGGTCGCCGCGGTCGGCGACTACGACGACCAACTGCCGCTGCTCTGCTCGCCCGGCTCGGTCCTCGCCCAGCTCGCCGCCGGGGCGGGGCTCCGGGTCGTCGCCGAGGGCTTCGCCGACCGGGGCTACCTGCCCAACGGCTCGCTGGTGCCGCGCACCGCCTCCGGCGCGCTGGTCACCGACCCGGAGGAGGTGGCCGCCCGCGCCGTACGGATGGCCACCGAACGGACGGTGGTCGCCGTCGACGGCAGCGTCGTCCCCTGCCCCGTCGAGTCGATCTGCCTGCACGGCGACGCCCCCGGCGCGGTCCGCTGCGCCGAACTCGTCCGCGCCGCCCTCATCGACGCCGGGGTGACGCCCGCGCCGTTCGCCTGAGGGGCAGGCCGCCCGCCCGGCGCGACGCGCGCGGGCAAGGAGCCCGGCCGGCACGACCGGGGCCGACGGCCGACGTCAGGCGTCGTCCAGGCCCCTGAGCACCAGCGGGAGCCGGGCGGCGGCGCCCTCGACCACCCGGACCGGGACACCCCAGTCCTGGCGGGTCAGGTGGCAGGCCGCGTGCTCGACGTCCGCGTCGCAGGTCGCCGCCTGGGCGGTCACCTGGAGCACGCCGCCGGCCACGGCGCCGTTCACCACCAGCCGGCGGGACAGCTCGGTGCCGGTCCCCGCGCCCTCCAGCAGCAGCTCCGGCGGCGACGCGGAGACCACCAGCCGCGTCGACGGGCCGTACGTCTCGTCCAGCTTCTGGCCCGGCGCGGGAGTGAAGATCACGTCCAGGGCCACCTCACCGGCCGCCACGTCGGTGGGCCGGCGCTCGGCGCGGAGCCGGGGCCCGTCGACCGTGCTCGCCCCCGCGGCGGAGAGCGCGCCCGGGGCCAGCCGGGTCAGCCGGTGCGCGGCGGACTCCACCACCAGCACCTCGCCGGCCGGCGTCAGCACGAGGTCGCTCGGCTCGGCGAGCCCGTCGGCGACCGTCGAGACCCGGTCGCCCTCCGGGTCGAAGCGGCGGACCGCCCCGTTGTACGTGTCGGCGACCAGCACCGAGCCGTCCGGCAGCGCGCACACCCCCAGCGGGTGCTGGAGCAGCGCCTCCGCCGCCGGCCCGTCGACGTGGCCGAAGTCGAAGAGCCCCTGCCCGACGGCGGTGCCCATGACGCCGTTCTCCACGTACCGGATCGCGCTGGTCTCGCTGTCGGCGACCCAGAGCCGGGCACCGTCGGCCGAGACCGAGAGGCCGGACGGCTGCGCCATCCACGCCTCGGCCAGCGGGCCGTCCCGCAGCGCCTCGACGGTGGTGCCCGCGTACATGCCGGCGGTGCGCTTCACCGGGTCGAACCACCAGAGCTGGTGGATGCCGGCCATCGCGACGACGACCCTGCCGTCGTACCAGGCCAGGTCCCAGGGCGAGGAGAGGTCGACGGAGAGCGCGTCGTGCGCGTGGTCGTCGACAGTCGAGCGCCACTGCCGGCCCGTGCCGGCGACCGTGACCACCTCGCCGTCGGCGAGACGCACGCCGCGCAGCAGGTGGTTGACGGTGTCGGCGACGACCAGGTCGTAGCCGGCCACCTCGGCGACGTGCGCGGGCAGCAGGCAGAGCCCCTGCGGCTCGGAGAAGGTGGCCGCCCCGGCGGGACCGTCGGCCCGCCCCCGGGTGCCGGCGCCGACGCGGCGGATCAGCGTCTCGCCGTCCGGCGCCAGCTCGGCCAGCGAGTGCCGGGCCGAGTCCGACACCAGCAGATTGCCGTCGCCCAGCAGCACCGCCTTGCCGGGGAAGCGCAGGGTGGTCTCCGGCTCGGCCGGCGGCACGTACGGGCCGTCGCCCCGGTGCAGGGTGCCCTTCGCCTCGTGGGTGGCGATCAGGTCGTCGATCAGGCGGGCCAGCCCCTCGGCGTGGCCCTCCCCGGCCATGGTCGCCACGACATAGCCCTCGGGGTCGATCACCGACAGGGTGGGCCAGGCGCGGGCCGCGTACTGCTGCCACATCTCCAGCTCGGGGTCGTCGAGCACGGGGTGGTGGACGCCGTACCGCTCGACGGCGGCGGCCAGCGCGTCCGGGTCCTTCTCGTGCTCGAACTTAGGCGAGTGCACGCCGATCACGACGAGCACGTCGCCGTACTTCTCCTCCAGCGGGCGCAACTCGTCGAGCACGTGCAGGCAGTTGATGCAGCAGAAGGTCCAGAAGTCCAGGATCGTGCAACGACCTTTTAGCGATTCGATCGTCAGGGCCTTGCCGCCGGTGTTCAGCCAGGCTCGGCCCCTTAGTTCGGGTGCCCGCACGCGAGGTTGCATGAGTCCATCGTGCCGCACGAGGGGTGCCCAGCCAGCCCGAGGGGGCGGAGAGAGCGGCGTGCGCGACACAGCCTCGCCGAGGGTGAGAAAGGCCGAGCGGGTCTGGTAGCGGTCCCCCGAGAGGCGGTAGACCTCCGGCGGACCTACCGGCGCGGCCAGGTCGCCGAGGCCGACGAGGGCCGTGTGGTCGCGGTTCCGGCGCTCGCCGATGGCCTCGACACGGCGGACGGTAGCCGAGGTTGCCGACGCGCGTACCACAACGGCGGGGTAAGCGTCGTCGCCTACGTGGATCGTGGCGGCCATACCGACGGACGGACGAGGGCCAGGACGGTGGACAAGATCGGGGATGCTCGCGCGGGAACGGACGAGCGGGGAGTGAGTGAGAGTCACTCGGTCATGCTAAATCGCCAGGGCCGTTGGGTTGCTCCTCGCGAGGCGGGTGCGTTGAGGGCGGGGGCAGTTGCTAATTCGCCGCTCGGCAATGGTTGAGACGGGCGGCAGCAAGCTTTACGCGTTGTCGCGGAAGCGGCGTGACGGTGCCGACGTACGCGTGTGCGGCTCGCCGAAACGGGCGGGGTTGTTGGGGCATAGCGATTAGGGTCGAGATGACCGAGCAGTACGTCGAGCGCGAATTTCCGCGCGTGGTCGGGCATCGTTCAGTCGCCGAGGTCGTGACGGTTGCAGTTGATGACGGACGGCCGGCCGACGTCGAGGTGGCGATATTCGACATGGCCCGGCAAATGGCCGAGCGCGGGGCGGACGTTGCGGCACTCGCGGTGCGGCTTGCCGAGCGGCGCGCGAGGCGCTATCGGCGACGGCTATCACGGCGACGCGTCAGCTGGTCGCGCACGCTCCTGACTGGCCGTTCTCCGTCACTATCCGCGACGAAGGCCAACGCCGTCTGCCTCCTTGGACGCGAGATAGGCCGCCCTAGCCGACTCCCAAGCTGCCTCGTCAAAGCCTGCGCATGACTTGTGCCAGAGCCGGATAGCGGGCCGCCCCCGAGGATCGTCCACGGCGCAGAGGTCGTCGCCCAGTACCGGCCGCCCGGCCACCCCGTAGCCCGGCGCTTGCTCCCACCGGGTGATCACCCAGCCGTCGCACCCGCCGCACACGTAAAAGAGGCTCCGCCCTCGCTCGTCCTTGGTTGCCATGCGCGCCACCGTAGCGAGAGGCATCCCTGCGGTGGGGTCAGCGTCGCTCGGACTGGGCGAAACCCCCCGGCCAGCGTGGGCGCCAGTCGGGGGCATGGGGTACTTGCGCCGGGACAGAGCCCTTTGGTTGCCGAGGGATCGTCAGGCTGCCCGCCCCAGGAATTCCCTGTCGACCGTCAACGTCAGGGTCGGGTAGATTCTGGGCCACGTCAGGGGCTCTTTCCCTGATCTAGGCCCCGGCGACGAGTGAGAGTCGTGACGCCGGGGCCGTCCTATTTGGCGGTGTTACCGGGTGAGGGCGAGTCGGCCCTCGCGGGCCGCGCGCAGGTAGTCGTAGGCGGTCCGCTCGGAGCGTCCAATCACCTGGGCCAACTGTCGGGCCGTCGCCGTGGGGTGCTCGGCGAGGTACGCGGCTGCCTTGGCGGCCTGCTCGTCAATGGCAGGCGCGGGCCGGGACGTGGCCCCGTCGGCCCAGACGATCAAGAGGCGCTCGTCGGGGCGGAACCGGATACCTCGGCCCGACGCGCGGGAGACGCGCACCTCGGCGACAGCCAGGCCGAGGAGGTCCCGACGCTCGGCCTCGGGCAGGTCGAACCACGCGGGGACGGATTGCGTCAGGCCTAGCAGTGGCGAGATGTCGGCCTCGGGGATGGGGATGACGGCGAGGGCCTCCTCGGCGGCCTGGACCTTCGCGCGCAGCTCCGGCATCACCTCGGCGGCATCCTCATCGGTGAACGCGCCCGCGACGACGAGGCGGCGCACTCGGGCGAGGTCGGCGCGGGCGGCGTCCAGGGCGTCCTGCGCGGCGTCGCGGGCGGCCAACTCCTCAGGAGCGACGCGAGCGACCCAGGCGTCGGCGACGGCTTCGAGGAGAGGGTCGCCGGGCTCCAGGGCGGCGAGGCGGCTAAGAAGCGCGAGCGAGACGGCCTCCTCGGTCTGGCGGACGGGCGCGGTAAAGCCGTCGCACGGATGACCATTTCCGTTTGCGCCACAGCGGTAGGACTTGTGAGAGGCACCGCTGATCTGCGTCCGTCCGCCGCATTCATCGCACCGTAGAACGTCGCGTAGGAGTGCCGCCGAGCGACGGTCACCACGCTCGATGAACGTTCCGCGTTGGGCCATGGTCGCCGAGCGGCCGTCGATCGCCGCAAGGATGCGGGCACGTTCGCCGGGCGTGACGACCCCCTCGCCGACGCTGACGGTCTGCCCGCGCCCGTCGCGGTACGGCTCGGCGACGTAGGCCCAGCGACCGACGGGCGTGCGCTTCCGGATGCTTTGGAGGCCAGCCCAGCCGGGCGAACGGACGAGGGCAGCGAGGCTACCGACGCCCCAAGACTTGCCGCGCGGAGACGGGATGCTGTCGTCATTGAGGTGCTTCGTTACGGCCCAGATCGTCTCGCCCGCGAGTAGCTCGTCGGCGATGCGGCGAGCGACCGGGTACGTCTCGGGATCATGGGCCAACTTGCCGTCTACGACGCGCGTGCCAAATGGTGTCGGGCCGCCCAGCCAGGTCCCCTCGGCACGGCGAAAGCGCTTGGCTCGACTAACGCGCTTGGAGAGGTTGTCGACCTCTTCTCTGGCAAGTTCGGCGCGGATGATGAGTTCTAGCCTGCGGCGGGCGTCCCCCGTGTCGGTGCCGTCGACGCCGACGATGCGGCGGGAGCCGTCGCCGTGCTCGTCGAGCAGCTTTCCGATCTCGACAGCGCCGCGACGATCGGCGCGATCAAGGGACCACACGAGGACGGTACGGAAGGTGTCGCCCGCACGAAGGTCGGCCAGGGCGCGGACCCATTCGGGACGAGCGTTCAGCGAGTAGCGAGAGGCGCCGGTGCCTTCGCGTTCGACGTAGTCGGCGACGACGACGAGCCCGAGACGCGCGGCGAGGTCGCGGAGTTCGACCTCCTGCTCGGCGAGGGAACGGCCGTTTCGGTTGTCGCCCTCGGCGTTCTTGTGTGAGCGGCGGCGGTAGAGCGCCGCGCAGCGAGAGGGGTCCAAGGGCTCGTGAGTGAGAGTCACGGCCGGAGTGTAGCGAGTTCGTTAGATCGTCAGGTGCGACTAGAAGTCGGCCACCACGATCTTGCCGCGCAGATCGGACAGCTTCAGGTCCCGCCCGCCGGTGTTCAGCCAGCCCCGGCCACGCAGCTCCGGGGCCCGTACTCGTGCGCTCATGAGCCCAGTCTGCCGGACGCGACCGGCCGGGCCGGGCGGCACCCCGAGCGGGCTCGCTCACACCGGCGCCCGAGCGCTGGTTGCAGACCCTCGCCGACGACCCGGTCCTCTCGGTGCTCGCCCTGGCCGGGCTCGCGGTGCTGCTGTCCCTCTGCTCCGAG
>NZ_JBSGDY010000218.1:0-8542 GCF_053602615.1 Micromonospora sp. NPDC004336 | reverse complement strand
GCATGACCCGCCGCATCACCCGCGGCCAACCCGCACGCCGCCAAGCCCGCCGCACCTTCACCCGGACCTGATCAACCCGATCTCAAACACGCTCTCACACCACAATGCGCGAGAGGGGAACGCCACTCCGAATCGACTCGGTCGGACATTCGACCGCGACGGCTGGCATTGTGCCGATTCGGTCGATGGACCACGGCGGCAATTTGCCGACGACCGTGAGGCCACTGTCGTGTCTTGTCGGGCTCGGCGTGGAATTGGAGGGAAAGGCGCCGGCCGGCCGGTGGAGGGCTCGGCCGGAATGGATGGCGACCGAGCTGATGTCGCGACGCCGCGTACCCGACGTCGGTGGCTCCCCGCGAGCCGGCTGGCGTCGTTTTCCCGCAGGTGGGCGGCTTCGCGGAGCGGCGGGCGGGGGGAGAGACTCATCGGGCGGCGATGGCGGCAGAGCGAATTCGCAGGCGCTGGGATTTGCGCGGTCAATGCCGAGGCATTTGTTCGGGCTCGACACTCTTGTTCGCGGCAATTCCGCTCACCTTTACGGTCGCCAAAGGGTCAGTGTCAATTACCTGCCATGGCGCCGCATTGTCTCTGCGATGAGCGGTCGATACGTTTCGGTGACCCGATCGACCCACGACAAGGGAGAGCACTTGAAATCGACTCTGCGCTGGACCGCGACGGCCAGCATGACGCTGGCGCTGGTCCTCACCGGCTCGGCCGCCGCCGAAGCGAAACCGACCACGACCGAGAGGAATGGCAACACCACCACCGTCGCCCGCACCAGCGACGGTCGGGCGGTCACCAACGAGGCGACGGCCAGGGAGGTCGCCAGGTTCTGGACGCCGGAGCGGATGGCGGGCGCCGTCGACCTGGACATCGCCGGGCGCGCCAACGCCACCGAGTCGTCCGGGCGGGTGGCGAAGCCCAACGGGCCGGCGGGCACCGTCGCGCCGGTGAAGCCGCGCGTCGCCGGCGACGACGTCTCGATCCAGCTGAACGAGTCGGCCGTCGTCGGCAAGGTCTACTTCACCACTCCCGGCGGCGGCACCGCCTCCTGCTCGGCGAGCGCCGTCGCCAGCGGCAAGCGCCGCCTGGTCATGACCGCGGGCCACTGCGTGCACCAGGGCAGCGGTGGCCAGTGGTACAGCAACTGGCAGTTCGTGCCGCGCTACCGCGACGGCGCGCGGCCGTTCGGCACGTTCGTGGCCTACCAGCTCACCGCCCGCACCGCGTGGGTCAACAGCAGCAGCCACGACGAGGACATGGGCATCGCCATCATGCACAACGGCGGAAACTGGGGCCTCAAGGTCGTGGAGACGGTCGGCGGCCACGGCATGCGCTGGAACTGGGGCTACAACATCTCCCTGATGACCGCCCTCGGCTACCCGTCGAACCTCGGCGGCGGCGAGAGCCAGTACTACTGCCAGAGCGGCACGTGGCACGCCGGCGGCCAGCAGATCCGGATGTGGTGCAACATGACCTACGGCTCCAGCGGCGGGCCGTGGCTGCAGGAGTACAACGACCAGAACGGCCTCGGGTACATCAACAGCGTGGTCAGCCACGGCGACAACCCGGGCAACGGCCAGTTCGACGGCCCGTACTTCGACAACGACATCAAGAGCCTCTACGACTTCGCGGAGGGTCTCTCCCCGGCGTGAGGCAGCTGACCAGCAGAGCCCCGGCCCCGACGGCCGGGGCTCTGCCCGCGCGCTAATTCACTTGCGCCCTCCGGGGTGAGGACCACGATCGGCGGCATGGAGTTCTTCTGCTACCACCGCGACCGGCGGGATTCCCTGGCGCTGCGTACCGAACTGTTGGAGGAACACTGGTCCTACATGGACCGGTACGCGACGGAGATGATCGCCCGCGGCCCGACCTTCGCCGCCGACGGGCAGACGCCGACCGGGAGCGTGCACATCGTCGACCTGCCCGACGCCGCCGCCGCCCGCGCGTTCGCCCTCGACGAGCCCAACTACCAGGCCGGCGCGTACCGCGACGTGCTGCTGCGCCGCTGGCACAACACACTGGGGCGCACGATGTGGGACTTCCCCGGCGGCCGGACCGGTGGCGACCAGTACCTGGTGCTCGGCCTCGGCGCGGGGGAGGCCGCCGACGTCGAGGTGGACGCGGACCGGGACGACCTGATCGCGTACGGGCCGCTGCTGTCCGACGACGGCGCCAACTGGCTGGGCACGGCTGCCCTGATCAGGGCGGCGGACCCGGACGAGGCGCGTGCGCTGCTGACCCCGAGCCGGTACGCCGACATCGAGGTGCACCTCTGGACGTTCGGCGGCCGGCGGCCCTGACTCCGGACCCCACCACCCCGCCGAGCGGCGCCGGACGCAGGATCCGCGCCGCTCGCCGGGATGGTGCCGGCCCGCAAGATCCGCGCGTTTCGGCGCGCCGGCAAGATCCGCACACTTTCCCGGAAAGAGTGGTCTTCCTGGCTCGGGAGGCCACTCTTTCCGGGAAGTTGTTCGGATCTTGCGGAGGCGTAGAGGGCTCCGCGTGCGCGCGTGCCCGCCGAACTCCCCCCGCGTCGTGGCGTCCGGGCGGACATTCTCCTGCAATGCGGACGCATCCTTGCCAGAGAAATCGACGTCCTCCTATCCTCGCTGTGGAAAGCGCTTTCCAGACCCGAGCGGTGGACGCCGACGACCCCGGAATCGGCCGGCGACCCCGAGCAATCGAGGACGAAGGCAGGCGAGGATGAGACGACCAGTCGTACTGCGACTCCAGGCGGCGCTGGCCACGGCGGCCGTCGGGGCCGCGATCGTGGTGGCGCTCCCGATGCACCAGGCGTCGGCGGCGGCCGGCGCCGCCACCGGCTACGCGACCCGCAACGGTGGCACCACCGGCGGGGCGGGCGGGCAGACGGTACGGGCGACCACGGGCACCGCGATCCACGCGGCCCTGTGCGGCCGGGCCAGCAGCAGCACCCCGATCGTCATCGAGGTGACGGGCACCATCAACCACGGCAACACCAGCAAGGTGTCGGGCGGAAGCTGCAACACCGCCGACGGCGTGATCGAGCTCAAGCAGATCAGCAACGTCACGATCGTCGGGGTCGGCAGCGTGGCCGTCTTCGACCAGGTGGGCATCCACATCCGTGAGGCCAGGAACATCGTCATCCGGAACGTGACCGTCCGGAACGTCAAGAAGTCGGGCTCGCCCACGTCCAACGGTGGCGACGCCATCGGCATGGAGAGCGGCGTCCGCAACGTCTGGCTCGACCACGTCACCCTGGAGGCGTCGGGCGGGGAGTCGGAGGGGTACGACGGCCTCTTCGACATGAAGGACGACACCCAGTATGTGACGCTGTCCTACAGCGTCCTGCGCAACTCCGGTCGTGGCGGCCTGATCGGCTCCAGCGAGAGCGACCGCTCGAACGGCTTCGTCACCTTCCACCACAACCTGTACGAGAACATCGACTCCCGCACGCCCCTGTTGCGCGGCGGCGTCGCGCACATCTACAACAACCACTACGTGGGCATCCGCGAGTCGGGCATCAACTCCCGGGCCGGCGGGCAGGCCAAGGTGGAGAACAACTACTTCCGCAACTCCAAGGACGTCCTGGGCACCTTCTACACCAGCGAGCGCGGCTACTGGCAGGTGGCCGGCAACGTCTTCGACAACGTGACCTGGTCCAGCCCCGGCAGCGACAACTATCCCGCCGGCCCCAACCCGCAGTCGAACACCACCGTCAGCATCCCGTACCCGTACACCCTCGACGGGGCCTCCTGCGTGCCGGACGTCGTCCGCCAGACGGCGGGCGCGCACACGGGCCTGCGGGAGTCCGACGGCAACTGCTCGCCGCAGACGCCGGCGCCGACGGCGACCAGCCCCACGCCGGGCCCGACGAGCCCGACGCCGACGCCAACCGGTCCGACGCCGACGCCGACCCAGCCCGGCGGGCCCAACCTCAGCATCGGCGCCGGCTCCGACGGCTCCAGCAAGGCCGACGGGACGAGCTACGGCAACGTACGCGACGGCAACATGAGCACCTACTGGTCGCCGGTCGGCTCGACCGGCCAGATCTCGATCAAGTGGGGCTCGGCGACCAGGGTGTCCAGGATCGTCATCCGCGAGGCGTCCGGCGCCGTGGGCGTCATCGGCTCCTGGCGGGTCGTCAACCACGACACCGGCGCCGTCCTGGCCTCGGGCAGCGGGGCGGGCGTCATCACCTTCCCGGCGACCGCGCTGAGCAAGATCACGTTCGACATCACCGGCTCGACCGGCACCCCGAGGGTCGTCGAGTTCGAGACGTACGCGGCCTGACGGCGCCTCCCGCCGCCCGTGCTGGCGGGCCGCGGCGCGGCGACGACCGTACGTACGGGGCCTCGCGGCGCCGCCGCTTGGGGATGGTGGGCCGCCGCGCGGCGACGACCTGCGTACGCGGCCTCGCGGCGCCGTCGCCCGGATGGCGGCGTCGTCGGGCGGCGGCGAGCGTCCGGCGCGCAGGTCAGGACGTCGTCGCGGGACAGATCCCTCAACGCGGGGCGGGGGTCGTCGGACACGCGGCCCTCGCCTCGGGCGGCTCTCGCCTCGGGCGGCTCTCGCCTCGGGCGGCTCTCGCCTCGGGCGGCTCTCGCCTCGGGCGGCCACCGTCCCGGGCGGCCACCGTGTCAGGGGAGCGCGGCCAGGTGCGCGGCCAGGTCGGCGGCGGGCCCGCGTCGCCCGGCGGTGACCTGGTCTCGGCGGCGGGCCCGGCGGTGCGCGAACGTCGGCGACGCTGCCCCGGGTTCTGCGTCGATTCGGGGTTCATCGGCCAATTCGGGGGCATAGCGTCACGGTGGCGGTTCCCACCGCCGGGCCGTCCGCCGCTTGGCCGGGCGGCCTCGCCGACGCCGAGCCGAGGAGGCAGACCGTGCACAGGTCCGACGAGGTGTTGCTGCCGGAACTGGACGGGCCGGAGCCGACTGCGTCGTCGCCCCGCGCGCTGGGCTGGCTCAGCCTCGCGCTCGGCGTGGGCGCGATCGCGGCGCCCGGGCCGCTGGCCCGACTGGTCGGTGTGGACGACTCGCCCGCCGCCCGCACGGCGATCCCGGCCGTGGGAGCCCGCGAGCTGGTCCACGCCGCGGGTCTGCTCAGCGGTCGCCGACCGGCCGGCTGGACGTGGACCAGGGTGGCGGGGGACGCGGCGGACCTCGCCCTGCTCGGCCGGGCCCTCGCGGACCGGTGCGGGGAGCGCCGCCGCCGGGTCGGTCTCGCCGCCGCCGTGGTCGCCGGCATCACCGCGGTCGACCTGGTCACCGCCGTACGCCATGCCCGCGCCCGCCGGGCCGGCCGGCGGGTGATCCGGATGGACCTCGGGGTCACCGTCAACCGGTCCCCGGCGGAGGCGTACCGGTTCTGGCGGGACGTGGAGAACCTGCCGCGCTTCATGTCCCACCTGGAGTCGGTGCGCGCGGAGGACCTGCGCCGCTCGCACTGGACCGCGCGCGGCCCGGCGGGCCGCGCCATCGCGTGGGACGCCGAGATCGTCGAGGACCAGCCGAACCGCTCGCTCGCCTGGCGGTCGCTGCCCGGCACCCCGGTTTCCAACGCCGGCCGGGTCCGGTTCGTGCCCGCCCCCGGCGACCGGGGGACCGAGGTACGCGTGCAGCTCCGCTACGCCCCGCCGGCCGGTGCGCTCGGCCGGGCCGTGGCGAAGCTCTTCGGCGAGGAGCCCGAACAGCAGGTCCGCGACGACCTGCGCCGGTTCAAGCAGGTGCTGGAGACCGGCGAGGTGGTCCGCTCCGAGGGCAGCCCGGACGGCATCTCGGTCCGCCGACAACTCATGCAGCGCCCGGCCCAGCCGCTGCCCGCCGCCCGCCGCTGAACCCCGGCACGAAAGGACAGACGATGAAGGCCACCGCGTGGATGGGCAAGGACAGCGTCAAGGTCGTCGACGTGCCCGACCCGACCATCATGAACGCCCGCGACGCGATCGTCCGGATCTCCTCCACCGCCATCTGCGGCTCCGACCTGCACCTCTACCACGGCTACATCCCCGCCATGCGCAAGGGCGACATCCTCGGCCACGAGTTCATGGGCGAGGTGGTCGAGGTCGGTCCCCAGGTGCGCAACCTGCGGGTGGGGGACCGGGTGGTGGTGCCCTTCCCGATCGCGTGCGGGCACTGCACCTCGTGCCAGCGCGGCCTCTACTCGGTCTGCGAGAACTCCAACCCCAACGCCGGCGTCGCCGAGAAGATCATGGGCCACTCGCCGGCCGGCATCTTCGGCTACTCCCACCTGCTCGGCGGCTACGCCGGCGGCCAGGCCGAGTACGCCCGGGTGCCGTTCGCCGACGTCGGGCCGATCAAGGTGCCCGACGAGGTGCCGGACGAGCAGGCGGTGATGCTCGCCGACGTCCTCCCCACCGGCTACATGGGCGCCGAGATGTGCGACATCAAGCCGGGCGACGTGGTCGCCGTCTGGGGCGCCGGCCCGGTCGGGCTGCTCGCCGCCGCCAGCGCCCGGCTGCTCGGCGCCGACCGCGTGATCGTCATCGACCGGTACCCGTACCGGCTGCGGCTGGCCGAGGAGCACGCCGGCGCCGAGACCCTCAACTACGACGACGTCGACGTGCTCGACGCGCTCAACGAGATGACCGCCGGTCGGGGGCCGGACGCCTGCATCGACGCGGTGGGCCTGGAGGGGCACCACGGCAACACCGCCGTGTACGCGTACGACCGGGCGAAGCAGGCGGCCCGGGTCGAGACGGAACGGCCCTTCGCGCTGCGCGAGGCGATCCTGGCCTGCCGCAGCGGCGGGGTGGTCTCGGTGGTCGGCGCGTACGGGGGCTTCGTCGACAAGTTCCCGATGGGCGCGTTCATGAACCGGTCGCTGATCATGCGTACCGGGCAGTGCCACGTCCAGCGGTACACCCGCCCGCTGCTGGAGCGCATCCGTCGTGGGGAGATCGACCCCAGCTTCATCATCAGCCACCGGATGCCGCTGAAGGACGCGGCCAAGGGCTACAAGATCTTCCAGAAGAAGCAGGACGGTTGCACCAAGGTGCTGCTCAAGGTGTGACGTCGGGAGGTCGGCAGCGGTCAGCGGGGTCTGCCCCGCCGACCGCTGCCGGCGTTCTTCGGGCCGGTCAGCAGCGACCGGGTGCGCTCCGGTGCCCACGCCGGCAGCTCACCGAGGATGTCGGCGAGGGAGACCCCGGCCAGGCTGCCTCGCCACGCGTCGTGCGCGTCGGCCATCTTCGCGGCGATGAGGCAGGTGTGCCGGCACTCCTCGGCCGGCAGCGCGCCGCGTCCCTGCTGGCGGATCTCGCGGCACTCGTACGGCGACGACGGGCCGTCGACCGCCTCCACGATCTGCAACAGCGTGATCTCCGCGGGCTTGCGGGCGAGCCGGAACCCGCCGCGCGGTCCCGTCGTGGCCGCCAGCACTCCCGCCCGGACCAGCGCCTGGAGCTGCTTGGCGAGGTATGGCGCCGGCAGGTCGAAGTACTCCGCGAGCTGGGCCGCCGACGCGGTGGCTCCCGGTTCGAGTTGGGCCAGCGAGGTGGCGCAGTGCAACAGCCATTCGGTGCTCACGGGCAGCTTCACGATCACCAGCATAACGAAGACATTGCGGATCTGCTTAGTCCTCGATTATGGTCGGCGGGTACCTGAGAGAAGGGGATGATCCTCATGCGCATCGCCGTGGCCGGCGCGACCGGCAACATCGGCTCCCTGACCGTGGCCGCCCTCGAACAGGGCGGCCACGAGGTCGTCCGCATCAGCCGCTCCGTCGGGGTGGACCTGTCGACCGGGGCGGGGCTCGACGACGCCCTCGCCGGGGTCGAGTCGGTGGTCGACGCCACCAACATTGCGGCCGCCGACCCGGCCGAGGCGGTGGCGCGCTTCGGTGCCGCCACGCGCAACCTGCTCGCCGCCGAGGAGCGGGCCGGCGTGCGCCACCACGTCCTGCTGTCGATCGTGGGCGTCGCGCGCGTGGCGGGCAACGCCCACTACGCGGGCAAGCGGGAGCAGGAACGCCTGGTGTCCGCCGGGCCGGTGCCGTGGACGATCGTGCCGGCGACCCAGTTCCACGACTTCGCCGAGATGGTCACCGGGTGGACGGAGCAGGGCGGCGTCGCCTCGATCGCGCCGCTGCTCGTCCAGCCGGTCGCGCCCGCGGACGTGGCCGCCGTCCTGGCCGAGATCGCGGTGGGCGACCCGCACGGCCGGTACGTCGACCTCGCCGGTCCCGAGCCGCAGGATCTCGTCGACATGGCCCGGCGTACGCATCAGGCGCGCGGCCGCACGATCAGGCTCGTGCCGACGTGGTCGGGGCTGTTCGGCCCCGAGATGGCCGGCGACGTGCTCCTGCCCGGCGAGGGCGCCCGCATCGCCCCGACCACGTTCGACGACTGGCTCGACGGGCAGCGGGCCCGCTGACGGCATGCCGTTCGCCCGGCGGCCACCGGGGCGGAGGGTCCGGTCGGAGTGGGCCCGGGCGTCGGAGTGGGTCCGGATGGCGGCGCCGGTCGGAGAGGGCCCGGGCGTCGGAGTGGGTCCGGATGGCGGCGCCGGTCGGAGAGGGCCGGGGCGGCCGCTTCCGGCGG
>NZ_JBSGDY010000217.1:0-8592 GCF_053602615.1 Micromonospora sp. NPDC004336 | reverse complement strand
GCGGCGAGGTTGGTGGGTGGGCAGAACGCGTGGCTGGTCTGTTCCTTGGCGATCAGGTCCGTGAGCCGGCGGGCGTCGAGCAGGTCGTCGCGGGAGCAGACCACGACGCGGGCGCCGGAGGTCAGCGCGGTGTAGATCTCGCCGAGGGCCACGTCGAAGACCGGGGCGCAGCAGTGCAGCATCCGGCTGTCCGGGCCGACCGCGCACTCCTCGCGCATCCACGTCAGGAAGTTCGTCAGCATGGCGTGGGTCAGCACGACACCCTTCGGGGTGCCCGTGGAGCCGGACGTGTAGATCACGAACGCCGGCGCGGAGGCCGGCACGGCCGGCAGGTCCACCGGCCCGCCCGCCCGCACCACGGGCCAGTCGTCGTCCAACGCGACGACCGACACCCCGTCCCCGCCCGGGATCCGGGGGGCCACCGCACCGACGGTCAACACCACCCGCGCGCCGTGGTCGGCCAGCAACAGGCGCATCCGCTCCGCCGGCC
Organism: Micromonospora sp. NPDC004336; assembly: GCF_053602615.1. Lineage (NCBI taxonomy): Bacteria > Bacillati > Actinomycetota > Actinomycetes > Micromonosporales > Micromonosporaceae > Micromonospora > Micromonospora sp. NPDC004336. Next base: position 8,102 of record NZ_JBSGDY010000217.1, on the reverse strand, counting down.
ACGACACGTCCATCGGCGTGTACGCCGCCCCCGCCCGCAGCACGCCCAGGGTCGCCACCAGCGACCACAGGCTGCGGTCCAACGCCAGCGACACCACGGCGCCGGCGCCCACACCCATCGACCGCAGATACCCGGCCAGCGACGCCGACCGGCGGTCCAACTCCGCGTACGTCAACACCTCGCCGCCGGCGACCCCCGCCACCGCCTCCGGCGTGCGCCGCGCCCACCGCAGCACCAGCTCGTGGATCGGCTCGGCCGGCACCTGCCGCTCGGCGCCCCGGCCCCACGCCAGCAGCCGCTCCCGCTCCGCGTCCGTCAGCAGCGGCAGCCCCGACAGGCCCGTCCCGGGCGCGGCCAGCCCCGCCCGCGTCACGGTCGTCACGTGGTCGAGCAGGCCCCGCACCCAGTCCGCCGAGAACCCGTCCGCCGCGTGGTCCACCCGTACCGCCGAGCCGTCGGCGGCCACCGTCACGACCAGGTCGACCGCGACCACCGCCGGTCCGGCCTCGGCCACCGGGGCGTCCACCAACCCCACCACCACCGGGCCCGCCGGGCCGTCGTCCGCCGACGCCGGCGTCGCCAGCGCCGCACCCACCCGCGACACCAGCTCGCCGAAGCCCGGATCGTCCGCCACGTCCACCCGCAGCCCGCCACCGGACGACAGCCCCAACGCCACCCGGCCCTGACCGGTGTACCGGGCCAGCACGGCCACGAGTCCCGCCAGCACCGCCTCGCCGGTGGCCCCGACGGTGAGCGCGCGGTGCGCCGACGCGGCCGGGGCCGGCCACGCCGTCGGCCGACGCCTGTCGCCCACCAGTTCCAGAGCCTCGGCGTCCACGGCGCCGGCCACGGCCCGCTCGAATCCGACAGACATTGAGCTCAACCTCCGATCGAAGGGGAAGACCGGACGCCGGGCGGCCGACGCGGCCGGCCGGTGTGCCGTACGCCGGACGACACGCCGTGCCGCGCCCGTGCGGGTCTCTGCCGGGCGCGCACCGACCCGCGCGGCGGCCCGGCCGGTTGGCGGGGCCGACGGCCGGAGGTGTGGCCGTGGCGCGGGAAGGGACGTGCGGTCGGGGGAACGGCAACCGATGGGGCCCGACCCTACGAAGCCCCGTGGCCGGGAGTACACCCCTAGAGCTACGCCCCGTCGACCCCTAGTGCCGCCGCCGCTGCCGGCCCGTGGCCGGTGTCGCGTGCCGGCCGGCACGGCGGCGGGCGCGCGTGCCGGCGGCGCGGCGCCCGCCATTTGAGCTGGTCAGTGCGCGCCGGTCTGGGCACGCGGACGGAACTGCCCGCCGTGACCACAGTCCATGGTGGACCGGAGCCGTGATCCGAAACGGCGGTACGCGATGGTCCGAACGCGACAGTGCATGATCTCGCGGGCCTTTCGAATGGGGCTCTTCGGTCAGCCACGGACGAGGGCTCCGCTCGGAGAATCGGCGATTCCGGCGGCGGAAAGGGCCCTCCGTGCTCGGCTGACCGGCCCATCCCGAGGTAGTGAGACCTGACTATGCTTTCCCGATCATGACCCAGTCGGCGGCTGCCATCGCGGCCACCGCCTGACGGTGTGCACCTCGCCGACGCAGCGCTGACCACAAGCCAGCCCGCTACCTGGCCGGTCCGGCCCTGAACCCCGTCCGCCGGTGCACGCGGCACGCCCGACTCTCGTGGCCGAGCGGCCCTACCCGAACGCCGGGAGCGCACCCGACGGCCACGGTCACCGCTCGACCGTGGTCGTGGCGCACCCGGACTCCGTGCCACCCCGAGGCCCCCACGTGGGGCCGGCATGTCAGGAGATCTCATGGATGAGCCCATCCAGGTGCAGGTGTTCGCCCCCGACGGAGTGCTGCTCGCCCGGCCACCGGACCCGGTGGCGACCGCCGGCAGCCGCTATCTCGCCGGGGCCGGCGCCGCCCTGCACAACGGCCTGGACATGATCACGGGGCTGCACCTGACCCTGCCGCACCAGGCGGCGGTCATCTGCAGCGCCGGATCGAGCGCCGACAAGTCGCTGCGCCTGCTCGCCCGGTGCGGACTGAAGCCGCCGACCGACCTGCGCGAGTTCCGCTCCGGCGCGCAGGCGACGCAGCTCGCCCGGGAGGCCGCCGAACGGGGCGAGCTGCTGGAGTTCCAGTTTCCGCCGCACGATCCACGGCTGCGGCAGGCGCGCGCCCGGGTGTCGCCGGAGCTGCTGGCCCGCCTCAACAACAAGACCGTGCTGGAGACACTGATCGCACCGGAATACCTGCCCCGCCGCCAGGTCGCCACCCCCGCCGAGGTGCGCCGAATCGTGCGGCAGGACCGCCGACCCGCCGTCGTCAAACCGGCCGGCGTCGAGGTCTACAGCGGAATCGCCATCTTCACCAGGCGATTGCAGGATCGGTTGAACAGGTCGCTGTTCAACCAACTGGAACAGGTCAGCGACCGGTGGATCGTCGAGGAGGAGGTGCCCTTCCGCACGATCTGGGGACTCCAGTTCGGCGTGACGGAAAGCGGGTCGGTGCACTATTTCGGCGCGTCCGCGCACCTGCCCCAGCCCACCTCCACCTGGGTCGGCTGCGTGCTGGACGACGACGACCCGCCGCCGGCGGAGCTGATCGAGGCGCTGACCGTAGGGGTCCGCAGGGCCAGCGCGCTCGGATACCGCGGCTACTGCGCGTTCGACGCCGGCATCAGCCGGGACGGCCGGCTGCGGGTCATCGACCCGAACTTCCGGGTCAGCGGGGCCACGGCCTCCGTGCTGCACCGCAGCTCGCTGCTGGGCCGGCACCGGTGCGCGATGACGACCTTCTTCTCCCTCGCGCCCGGCGTCGACGCCGAGCCGCTCCTCGCCCCGTTCATCGACCGCGGTCAGCTCGTCGTGTTCATGCACCACGACCCGGCGGAGACCGACAACGGCCCGCAGCCGGCGACCATCGTCGGCATGGTCGGCGCCTCCGACCGGTACGCCTGCGGCGTGCTGGTCGCGCAGATCCAGCGGGCCCTGGGCGGCTGACGCGGCACCCCCGGGCCGCCGCCGCGGCCCGGGGGAGACCCGACGACCGGCTCGGCCCCCACGTCCGGCAACCCGTGCCGCGAGCCGGCGGCTCGGCCCCCGTCGGCCCCGCGCCGAGCCGCTCTCGCCCGTCCTGATCGGACGGTGGGCGGCCCCGACCCCGGCCCGTCCGTCACATGCCCGTCAGGGCGGCGCGGACGGCCGCCTCGGGAACGTCGGCGACCAGCTCGGGGCCGGCCGGCCCGTCCAACACGAACGACAGGCCGGACGTGGCCTTCTTGTCGCGCCGCATCAGCGCGACCAGTTCGTCGTGGTCGACGCCGCCGGGCAGCGCCGGGTCCAGGCCGTAGTCCGCCACCACCTCCCGGTGCTCGGTGACCCGGTCGGGCGGGACGCGGCCGAGGACGCCGGCCAGCCGGCCCGCGAAGACGGTGCCGACGCCGACCGCCTCGCCGTGCCGCAGCCGGAAGTCGGTGGCCCGCTCCAGCGCGTGTCCCAACGTGTGCCCGTAGTTGAGGATGTGCCGCAGCCCGGCGTCGCGTTCGTCGGCGGCCACCACCGACGCCTTGAGCGCGACGCAGGCGGCGATCTGCTCCGCCACCTGCCGGTCGCGCAGCTCGCCGGCGCCGATGAAGTGCGCCCGGGCGATCTCCCCGTAGCCGTTGCGCCACTCCCGTTCCGGCAGCGTGCCCAGCTGCTCGGTGTCGCAGAGCACCGCCCGGGGCTGCCAGTACACCCCGACGAGGTTCTTGCCCTCCGGCAGGTTGACCGCCGTCTTCCCGCCGACGCTGGCGTCCACCTGGGCCAGCAGCGTGGTCGGCAGGTGGATCACCGCGACGCCCCGGTGGTAGAGCCCGGCGGCCAGCCCCACCACGTCCGTGGTGGTGCCGCCGCCGCAGGAGACCACCGCGTCGGCGCGGGTCAGCCCGAACTCCGCGAACAGCCGGCAGAGCCGCTCCACGGTGGCCAGGGTCTTGTCGTGCTCGCCGTCGCGGGCCGGCACCACCCGGTGCGGGACGCCCGGGTCGGGCGTCCACTCCGGCGGTCGGGCCGAGACCACCACGACGCGCCGAGCGCCGATCCGCGCCACCTCCGCCGGCAGGCGGTGGCGCACGCCGGGGCCGATCAGCACCGGGTACGCGCGCTCGCCGAGCGCCACCTCGATCCGGGCCGGCTCGGCGGGGGCGGGACGGTCAGGCGCGGACGCGTGCATGCGGTTGCTGTCTCCTCTGTTGCGGAACGGGGGCCGGTGGGCCGACGGCGGGGCGGTCACGGACCATCGACAGGCGCAGGGCCAGCGCCGCCAGCGAGTCGACGTCCGGCCCGATGCCCCACCGCTCGTGGGTCAGTTGCGCGTGGTGCGCCAGCAGGAAGCCGCGCGGCGCCGCCGGATGGTCCCGGTCGACCACGTCGGCCACCCGGTCCAGGTAGTGCCGCCAGGCGACGGCGACCTCCCCGCCCAGCGGCAGGTCGCCGGCCGCCAGGACGATCTTCTCCGCCTCGGCGTCCGCCTGCGCGGCCAGGTCCCGCCGCTGCGCCCCGGTGAGCCGCCGGGCCCGGTCCTGCCAGTGCAGGAAAAGGAACGCCAGCCGGTCGCCCGACGGCACCAGCCCGGTCAGGTGCCGCAGGTGCGCCACCGCCAGCGGCAGCTCGACGCCGGCCAGCCAGGGGGCGTTCCCGCCGAGCAGGACCAGGGCCAGGTCGCTGCCCGCCGACGCCAGCGGGCCGCCCCGGGCGGCGTCGCGCACCGCGTCCGGCGCCGGGGCGAAGGACACCCCCGGGTCGTACGCGAGCAGCCGAGCGCGGACCGCGTCGAGCGCGGTCCGGTCCCCGTGGAACCCGAGGCTGAGCCATCGCCCGGTGGCGGTGTCGGGCAGGTCGAAGAACCAGTCCGCGCCGGGATCGGCGTGGCGGGCGGCGGTGACGAGGTCGGTGAGGACCGTGCCGACCAGCTCGGGCACCCGCGCGCCCGGGCGTCCGTCGGGCGGCACGGCCAGGCGGGCGAACAACCAGCAGCGTTCCAACGACGGCACCTCGGCTGACGGGCGGGTGGAGCACGGGGCTCGACGGTCTGCGGGGGTCGCCCCATCATCGACCTGCGGAGACGCCCGCCTCCTGCTCGGCGGCCGGATCTGGGGACGACTTAGGGGGTGACAGGGGTAGGTTGCCGGCGGGGCGCTGGGAAGACTTGGGCCGTTACGGCGAGCGAGGTCTACGCCGCGGACGAGGGAGTCTCGCCGACGGACGGAATGTGGTGACATGCTTCGGAGCGACCTGATCCAGCCGTTGCCCGACCTGCTCGCGGCCCACGCCGCCAGCTTCGGCGACAAGGTCGCGTTCCGCGACGACCACCGGGCGGTCCGGTACGCCGACCTGCACGCGCGCACCCGCCGACTGGCCGGACACCTCGCGGCGTCGGGCGTCGGCCGGGGCGACCGGGTGGCCTTCTGCCTCGGCAACCGGGTGGAGACGGTGGAGACCTGGCTGGCCGTCACGCGGGCGGCCGCCGTCGGCGTACCGCTGAACCCCCGCAGCACGGACGCGGAGCTGGCCCACCTGCTGGACGACTCCGGCGCGGTGCTGGTGGTCACCGACCCGGAGCACCTCGACCAGGTGCTGCGGCTGCGCGCCGAGCGGCCGGTGCCGCGGGTGGTGGTGACCGGGAGCGACCCGGTGCCCGACGGGGTCACCTCGTGGAACGCGCTCGTCGACACCGAGCCCGGGGTGGACGCCCGCGACGACCTGGGCCTCGACGAGGTCGCCTGGATGCTCTACACCTCCGGCACCACCGGCCGGCCCAAGGGCGTGCTCTCCACCCAGCGCACCTGCCTCTGGTCGGTCGCCTCCTGCTACGTGCCGATCCCCGGGCTCACCGCCGCCGACCGGGTGGTCTGGCCGCTGCCGCTGTTCCACAGCCTCTCCCACATCGGCTGCGTGCTGAGCGTGACCGCGGTCGGCGCCACGGCCCGGCTCGTCGACGGCTTCTCCGCCGACGACGTGCTGCGCGCCGTCGCCGCCGACGAGGCCACCGTGCTGGCCGGCGTGCCGGCGATGTACCACCACCTGGTCGGCGCTGCCCGGGAGACCGGGTTCCGCGCCCCGGCCCTGCGGGTCTGCCTCGTCGGCGGGGCGATCACCACCGGCGCGCTGCGGCGGGCGTTCGAGGAGGTCTTCGACGCGCCGCTGCTCGACGCGTACGGCAGCACGGAGACCTGCGGCTCGATCGCCGTGACCCGGCCGGACCAGCCCCGCGTCGAGGGCTCCTGCGGGCGGGCGGTGCCGGGCGTCGACGTGCGCCTGGTCAGCCCGCAGACCGGCCTGGACGTGCCGACCGGCGCCGAGGGCGAGGTGTGGGTACGCGGGCCGAGCCTCATGCTCGGCTACCACGGCCTGCCGGCGGTCACCGCCGCGGCGCTGCGCGACGGCTGGTACCGCACCGGGGACCTGGCCCGGCGCGACGCCGACGGCAACATCTTCGTCACCGGCCGGCACGGGGAACTCGTCATCCGCGGCGGCGAGAAGATCCACCCCGCCGAGGTGGAGGAGGCGCTGCGCGCCGTGCCCGGCGTCGCCGACGTGGCGGTGACCGGCTGGCCGCACGATGTGCTCGGCGAGGTGCCGGTGGCCTTCGTGGTGCCCGGGCCGGCGGGCTTCGACCCGCGGGCGGCGTACGCGGCCTGCCGGGAGAAACTCTCCTACTACAAGGTGCCGGAGGCGCTGTACGAGATCGCCCGGGTGCCCCGCACCGCCTCCGGCAAGGTCACCCGCCGGCTGCTGCGCGACGAGCCGGCCCGGCTGCGCGCGGTCAACGGCAGCCACCACGAGGCGCTGAGCCGGCTCGTCTGGCGACCGCTGGACCTGACCGCCGTACCGCCGGTCGGGTCGCCGGCCCCGACGGCGGCCCTGGCCGCCGCCCCGGCCCGCCGCTGGGCGGTCGTCGGGCCCGGCGGCACGGCACTTGCCGAGACGCTGCGGGCCGCCGCGACGAGCGACCGGTTCCGGTCCCACCCGGACCTCGCCGCCCTGCGCGCCGCCCCGGACGTGCCCGACGTGACGGTGCTGGCCGTCGACCCGGCCGACGCCGATCCGACGGACCTCGCCGACCGGCTGCGCGCCTGGCTCGACGACGACCGCCCCGCCGGTACCCGCCTGGTGCTGCTGACCGGCCCGGCCGGCGCCGGCGACGCGCCCGGCCACGCGGCCACCGGCTCCGGGGCGGGCGACTTGCCCGGCCGCGCGGCCACCGGCTCCGGGGCGGGCGACTTGCCCGGCCACACGGCCACCGGCTCCGGGGCGGGCGACTTGCCCGGCCGCGCGGCCAGCGTTCCCGGCGCGGGCGACACGCCCGGCCACGCGGCCACCGTTCCCGGCGTGGGGGACGCGCCCGGCGGGGGCGACGCCGCCGGGTGGACCGGGCCCGACCCGTCGGCCGGCGCCGTGCCGGCGATCGGGCGCGCTCTCCAGGCCGCGCACCCGGACCGGATCGTGCTGGTCGACCACGACGCCGACCCCGCCTCGCTCGCCCTGCTGCCCGCCGTGCTGGACGCCGGCGCCGCCCAGGTCGCCCTGCGGGCCGGGACCGCCCGGCACGCCGTCCTCGCGTCGGTCCCGGCGACCGTGCCGGCGCGGCCGGTGACCGTCGCCGACCCGGACCGTCCGGTCCTGGTCGTCGGCGCCGACGGACCGGCCGGCGCGGCGCTGGCCCGGCACCTCGTCGCGGCGCACCGCGTCCGCCGGCTGCGGCTGCTCCACCTCGGCGATGCCGCCGGGTCCGCCCTGGCGGCGCTGGCCGCCGAACTCGGTGCCGCCGGCGCCGAGGCCACCGCGCTGCCCGCCGACCGGGCGGGCGACGACCCGCCCGGCGGGATCTTCCTCTGCCCGTCCGAGGACGACCTGGCCGACGACGACGCCGTGGCCCGGCTGGTCGGCCTCGCTGCGGCGCTGGACGCGGCGAGCCGGCTCCCCGCCGCCGCGTTCACCGTCCTCGTCCCGTCCGCCCTGCTGCTGGGCGCCGCCGACCGGGAACGGGCCGCCGCGGCCGCCGGCGCCCTGCACGCCCTGGCCGCCCGCCGCCGGGCCGCCGGCCTCCCGGCCCGGGTCGTCG
>NZ_JBSGDY010000216.1:0-8632 GCF_053602615.1 Micromonospora sp. NPDC004336 | reverse complement strand
GCCGCCCTGCGCGGGGGCGGCGAAGGCGGCGGCGCGCCGGGGCAGCGGCAGGTCGGTCAGCGCGCCCTCGGCCACGGGCAGCTCCGGCTGCTCCAGCGTGGTCGGCGCCACGCCCAGCTCGGCGTGCAACAGGCGGGCGACCATCGGCATCCGGGTGGCTCCGCCGACCAGGAACAGGCCGGCGAGCTGCTGCGGGTCGAGACCGGCCGCGGCGATCACCTCCCGGGTCACCGCCACCGCGCGACCCAGCAGCGGCGCCGCCACCCGCTCCAGGTCGGCCCGGGAGAGCGTGACGGCCGCCTCCACCCCCGGCACGGCCACCGGCGCCGCCGTGGCGCGGGACAGCATCTCCTTCGCGCCCCGGACGTTCTCCCACAGCTCGTGCCGCTCCCGCCACTGCGTCGCGGACGACGGGCGGACCAGCCGCTGCCACTGCGCCGGATGCTCGCCGGCGACCAGCTCGCCCACCCGGCCGAGCAGGGCCGCGTCGACGTCCAGCCCGCCGAGGTCGTCGGCGCCGCCCGCGGCGACCACGCTGAACCCCGAGTCGCCCCACGGGTCGGCGCCCTCGTTGCGGAGCACGGCGACGTCCAGGGTGCCGGCACCGAAGTCGAACACCGCGATCGCCCCGCCGACCGGCACCGGCCGCCGCAGCACCTGCGTGTAGTAGCGGGCGGCGGCGACCGGCTCCCGCAGCAGCCGGGTGCCCGGCGGCGTGGGGCCGGAGAGCGTGTGCTCGGCCGCCGACGGCCACCCGGCGACGGCCAGGGCGTCGGCGAGCACCTGCCGCCGGGCCGCCTCCCACGTCGCCGGGCAGGTGAGCACCGCCTGGGGCAGGAAGCCGACCGCGTCGACGGCCGCGCGGGCCACCGCGTGCAGCGTCGCGGCCAGCAGTTCCGCCGGCGGGTACGCGCGGTCGCCGAGCGACACCGCGGGCTCGTCGATGCGCCGCTTCGGGTTGGGCTCGTACCGGCCCGGATCGGTGCGGGCCAGCCGCTGGGCGTCCCGCCCGGCGTGCAGCAGTCTGTCGGCGTCGGCGTACACGCCCGAGGGGATGATCGGCTGACCGTCCACCAGCAGCGGACGGGTGTGCCCGTCGGGTCGGCGCAGCACGGCGACGGTGTGGGACGTGCCGAGGTCGACGCCGAGGGCGTACCCCTCGTGCTGGCCTGCCATCTGCCGATACCTCCGCGGGACGAGGGGATGCCCGGCCCGCATCGTACGCAGCCCCGGCACCGGTGCCGATCTCGCCCCGAGGGCGCACCGGGGCCGGCCGGGCGCACGCCGCGGGTGCCCCGCGAGCCGGCGGCGCCGTACGACCCGGCGGGCGCGGACCGCCGAACCCGGCAGGACCCGGCCGTGTCGCCGGGCAACCTTCTCCACCGGCCCGGGATCTTCTTCTCGTCGGTGGCGCCCAGCGAGGACTGGAGAAGTAGGTGACGGATGACGGCTTCCGCGAGTTCGTCGAGATCCGGTACGCGGATCTGATGCGGACCGCGTACCTGCTGACCGGTTCGCGGCACGCGGCCGAGGATCTGGTGCAGAGCGCGCTGATGCGGGTGATGCGCCGCTGGCGGCAGGTGACCGACCCGATGGCCTACGTCCGCCGGGTCATGGCCAACGAGCGGAACAGGCTGTGGCACCGGTGGGGTTCCCGGGAGTTCCTCGCCGGGGTGACCGGCTGGTGGCCCGCGGGGCCGGGCCGGAGCCCGGACGTGGCGGACGACGTCGTGGTACGCGACGAGGTGCTCGCCGCGTTGCGCGACCTGCCGCCCCGCATGCGGGCGGTACTGGTGCTCCGCTACTGGGAGGACCTTTCCGAGGCGGAGATCGCCCGGACGCTCGACTGCTCGGTCGGCACGGTGAAGAGCCAGGCGTCCCGTGGGCTCGCCCGGCTGCGCGCGGTGTTGCCGGCCGGGTCGTCGTCGGACGGGCAGGCACCGCTGCCGGGCAACCAGGCGCCGTTGGAGACGGCGTCGGCCGTGACGAGATGGAGAGGTACGAACGATGGTCGATGACATTCGGCAGGTGTTTGCCCGGCTCGCCGAGCCGGTGGTGCCGGCCCCCGACCCGTACCGGCGACTGGTGGCCCGCGTCCGTCGGCGCCGGCAGCGCCGGTTGGCGGTGGCGGGGGTGGCCGGCGTGGCGGCGGTGGCGATGGCGCTGCCGGTGTTCGGCGGGGCCGGCCCGCTGCCGACCGCCGGCGTGGCGTCGCCGCCGCCCGCCCCGGGGACGTACCAGCCGGCGGGCCGGATCGACGGGCCGCTGGTGCGGCAGTTGCTCGACTCGCCGACCCGGGGCAACCTCGCCGGTGACCGGGAGCTGATCGCGGACATCGCGCGGCAGTACCGGTCGGCCCGCGACCGGCTGCTGGTCGATCCGACGCTCGACAGGGTGAAGGTGCTGCTCGCGCACGACGTGCCGGGCGCCCGGACCGTGGTGGTGGCCTTCCTGAACGACTCGCACGCGCTGCTGCGCCACGGAAGCGGGCCGGCCGGGGCAGCCGTGCCGGAGCTGCTGCGCAAGACCGGCACCCCGGACGAGGCGCACCCCCTGGAGCCGTACGTCTTCCACAGCCGGCACTCGCCGACGGACGTCGGCTATCGCCCCGATCTCCTCGTCGGGCTGGCGCCGGCCGGCTGTCTCGTCGAGACCTCCGCCGACGGTCGGATCCAGCGGGACGGACGGGTCGTCCGAAGCTGGCAGGTGGCGGGCACGGACGGGTTCGTCGTGCGCGGCGCGGGCCACCCGGGCGAACGGTGGCGCTTCACCTGCCAGGGCGTCGTGCGGTACTCCGGGCCAGCGGGTGGCGGGGGCGAGGTGCGGCGATCCGGTCCGGCGGGTGGCGGACCGGCTGCGGCGGGGTCGACCGTTCCCACCGCCGGCGCGCGCGGCACGGTGGACGCCACGCTCGCCGCCGACGCGGTGCACGACCTGCGCGGAAAGCTCGACGACCACGGGCTGACCGGACCCGTGCCCCGGGTGATCTGGGGCGGGCGGCTGCCCGACTGGGTCTCCGGCGCGGCGAAGGCCGTCCTGGTGAGTTCCTGCCCGGCCGACGCGGGCTGCGCCGTGCTATTGAAGACCGAGGCGGGGGCGGTGCCGCGGTCGGAGCCGGGGGCGCCGACCGACTCCCTCGCCGTCGCGGGGGACCCCGACCTGGTCGTCGTCCCGGTGCCGGGGGAGGCCGCCGGCGTGCTGGCCGTCGGGCCGGAACCGGCGGCTCGCGTCGAGCTGCTCGACGCGAGGGGGCGGACGATCGCCAGCGGCCGGCTCGACGACGGTGTGGGCGCGGTGCGCGTGGATCCTCGGCGGGTGGCCCAGGCGAAGGTCCTCGACGGTGACGGCCGAACCCTGCGGGCCGGGGCCACGCCGGGCCTCGGCGCCGGCCTCGGCGAGCCGACCGTCTGGGCCTGGTAGCGAGCTGGCGAGCCTGCCGGCCGACCGGCCCGCACGGCGACGGGGTGTCCACCGCGTGTCCGGCTCGACCTCGGTCGGGCACGCGGTCTTCGTCGTCCGGCAGCGAGCGGCGGTACCGTCGCATCCATGCGGACACAGCAGGCGGGACGGCTCTCGTTGCGGCTCGACTCGATCTACTGCGCGGTGGCGGCGGTGGCGCTGGTCCTGTTCGCGGAGCCGCTGTCCGAGGGGTTGGCCATGCCGCCGGCGGTGACCGTCGCGATCGCCGCCGGTGTCGGCGGCTGGGCGTTCGCGCTCCACCGGGTCGCCCGGCGCCCCAGGCTCCGCCCGTGGCTGGTGCTGGTGCTCACCGCCAACGTCGTCGCGGCCACGCTGCTCGCCGCCTACGCCGCGACCATGCCGTGGGCGGGCGCCCTCACCGTGCTCCTCGCCGCCGTGGCCGTCGAGGTCGCGGCCTTCGCGGTCAGCCAGGCCGTGGCCCTGCGGCAGCCGGTTCCGCGCGGTCTCGCCGAGCGGGCCGGGCGGTGAGTGAAGGCCCGCGGGCCCCCTCGTCGACCCAGGCCGCCAGCGCACGCTCCACACCTCGACGCATTCGTCCCGATGCGCCGGGCAGGCGTTGCAGGCGACGCACCCCGGTCCGGCCGGGTCGACATCGGCCTGGTCGAGATCCAGACTGATGTTGATCAGCGGCTGATCCGAGGGAGGAACGCGTGGGTGAACTGGTTGCCGCCACGGACCTGCTCGTCCAGCCGGACCACCACATGTTCGGCATCGGGGACCAGACTGCCGGGTTCGGTGGACGCGCACCACTGCTGGGTGGCGGCTGGCTGGGGATCGGCAGCTCCGCCGTGCTGATCGGCGCCGCCGACGACCTGGTCCCTCCGGCCCTACGGTTGGAGCACTGGGACGGTGAGCCGCCGGCCGGCCCACCCGACCACGAAGCGCAGGAGACGACCAGTCTGTTGCTGCCGACGGGGAGACTCGCGCTCGACGAGATCACCGGCGGGAGTGTTCCGGACGTCTTTGCCCTCCCACCCGGTGCCTACGCGGTCCGGATCACCTGCTGGAACCGGGAGCGGGTCAGACGCGAGTTCGAAGCGCTGTGCCGGGGCGGGCTGGACTGGAACGGCTCCGAGTTCGAGGCGGCCCGGGCCGGTCTGGCGGGACAGGAGCGCTACCTGCTCCAGTTCTGGCTCCAGGCGCCCACCGCCACGCTGCTCGGCTCCACCGGCGTGCTCATCCACGCCGGCTACGACCGCCTCGGGATCACCGACTCCGCCGCTCGGGTCACACTGATCCCTCCGGCAGGGGCAGACCCGTTCACGGTTGGTCCGTCGAGTGTCCTGATCCCGCTGGAGCGCCAGCATGGCCGGCCTGCCTTGCGGATGGAGTCATGGGACGGGCCGCCACCAGCCTCCGAACCCGGCAGCACATCGGGGAAGGAGATACGTCTGCACCTTCCGTCCGGCAGCCTGGACCTTCTGCACCTACCGGCGGGGCAAGCGGGAGTCAGGGAGATCTCCGCCGGGATGATTCCACGCATCTTCGACCTGCCCCCTGGTGACTACGAGCTCCGCCTGAGCAGGGGCGGACCAGCGCCGGGCGAGGACGCCCGGAAGGAGCGCCACCTGGCTCAGTTCTGGCCGAGCCGGTGATCCAGCCCGCCCGGCGGGTGCCGGGCGCCCGGAGCGGACCCTCGGCGCCGTTCCGTCCGGCGACCTCACGCCCCCACGGCCCGGCCCGGTACGTCGAGCTCGTCGCGGCCGGTGTCGCTGCCAGCACGACCGCCGAAGGCGTACCGACGGCCCGGTCAGTTCCGACGCCTGGCGCGATGGTCGAGGACCCCGTGGGTGGCCATCAGGGCCAACGCGGCCAGCAACAGCACGGCGGCGGTCCACCGGCCCGGGGTGCGCCACGCGCCGGGCGTGACCTCCGTGAGCTCTCCCAGCCCCAGCAGGACGTAGAGGCCCATGCATGCCGCCCCCGCGGCCCACAGCCGAGGGCGTCGCAGGACCCGCCCGAAGAGCCGAACCGTCGACGCGCGCCGGCTGTGGACGACCGACCAGGCGGCGCACCCGAGCAGGGCGACCGCGGCGCCGGCGAGCAAAAGGTCCACGGCCGTCGCGCCCGCCTCCGAGGTCGTCACGGCCTCACGGTAGCGGTGCCGCCCAAGCCCGACCAGGAGACAGCCGGCGGCAGGCCACGGAGCGGCGCGGCGCCCGACCGCCCCGACCTCGGCGGCAGCGCGCTCGGTGGGGCGTCGCGGTCTGCGGGTGACGCTTCACGCCCGACACCTCGGCCACGTACCGTCATTCCGTGGTCGGTCGGGTGTTCGTCGATGACATCGGCATCAACGTGGTGTACACCGCCGGCACGGCGCTGTACCGATGGCCCGAGATAGCCGAGGTCTCCGTCCAGGCCTGGCTGCTGCCACCGGAGAATCAGCGGTTCGTGGAACTGGACATCAGCCACGTCTCCGGAGAGTTCGTCACGGACAGCGAACTGTTCGAGGGCTTCTACGAGGCTGTGGCCGCTGTCGCGGCACGAGCCGGCGCCCGGCCCCCTGACCTGTCGACCCTGGAACCCTCGGACGGCGTCGTTCAGATCTATCCCTGAGGCGGGGCACGGGTACCGGGCACGCCGGCGGTCCAGCAGCCGGTGCCGTAGCCGGGCGCCCTTGCCAGCCCCTAGGCTTTGCCGTTGTGGCGGACAGCTTTGATCCCGTGGCGTACAACCGTGCCGCCTGGGACCGCGAGGTGGAAAGCGGCAACGAATGGACCCAGCCGGTCGGGCCGGAGGTCATCGCCCGGGCACGGGCCGGCGACTGGTCCGTCGTGCTGATCGGCCATCAGGCAGTGCCGCGCGACTGGTTTCCGGCTGAACTGGTCGGTGCCGAGGTGCTGTGCCTGGCTTCCGGCGGAGGGCAGCAGGGGCCGGTGCTCTCGGCGGCGGGTGCGGCCGTGACGGTACTGGACAACTCGCCGAAGCAACTGGGCCGCGACCGGGAGGTCGCCACCCGCGAGGGCCTGGCCGTCCGTACCGTGCTCGGCGACATGCGCGACCTGGGCGTGTTCCCCGATGCCAGCTTCGATGTCGTCTTCAACCCGGTGTCCAACGTGTTCTGCCCCGATCTCGCACCGGTCTGGCGGGAGTCGTTCCGCGTGCTGCGTCCGGGCGGAATCCTGATGACCGGGTTCCTGAACCCTGACATCTTCATCTTCGACGTCACGGCGCTGGAGGAGCGGGGTGAGCTGGTAGTGCGCCATCAGCTCCCGTTCAGCAGCCTCGATCTCCCGGACGCCGAGCGGCAGCGCTCGTACGGGACCGGGCCGATCGAATACAGCCACTCACTCACCGGGCAGATCGGCGGCCAGCTCGCGGCAGGCTTCACCGTGACCCACCTGGACGAGGCCCCGCACCACGCGGATGCCACCGGCCGGTACATGCCTGGTTACTTCGCCACCCGGGCCGTCAAGCCGTAACCGCTGCGCGATCGGGAACGCGCGAGTCTGCGGACCCGGTGACAGACACGACCGGCCACCAGCGCAGAAACACTGGTCCCGCGCGGCTCGACAACGAGAAACTGTCAACGCCTGGGGACGGGTGCCGACGCTGTCTCAGCGCATGCGCGCGGTCTCGTGTAGATGATCGAAGATGATCTGGTCGACTGGGGAGACCCGGTGGCGGTCGGCATGGGTGAGCCAGAGCATCTCCTCGATCTCGCTGCTGGGCTGCAGAACCCCTTGGTAGTCGGCGGTGTAGCAGGTCATGCGGACCAACGTCCCGTCGGGGTGACCATGGGCCTGGGCATGGAAGGTTCCGACGTGCTCGGCGGTGTCGGGAACGATGGTCACGCTGAGTTCTTCGCGGATTTCGCGGACGAGGGTGTCGATGTCGCGTTCGCCTGGTTCTCGCTTGCCGCCCGGGATGTAGTAGACGTCCTTGCCGCGTGATCGGGAGCTGAGGATCGCGCCGTCCTCGAGACGGATCCAGGCGATCTTGTCGATGATGGTCATGCTTGGCGCTCCCCGGGGTCTGTCGGTTGGACTACGCGGCCAGGTCGGTTGGGCGCTCGACCAGTTGGCCGTTGGATGAAGGTAGCGCCGACGCGGACCAGGGCGACCGGGTGCGGTGCGTTCACCGCCCGCCACCGGTCCTGCGCGGACTCGATCAACGTGAATGCCATGGCCAGGCTAGCGGCTCGGCTGCCGGGGCCCTTGGCGACGCGGGTCCGGTGGCAGGCGGGATGGCGTCCTTCTGCGGGCCGCCTTGAGGCACGTAGCGGGCACACCCACCAGGCCAAGCGGTGGATATGGATATGGCCCAGGTCGGGCATTGCCTCTGACCTGGGCCATACGCGTGGAGCGGGCGACGGGAATCGAACCCGCACCGTCAGTTTGGAAGATCGTTTTCGGCTGACCTGATCTGTCCGGAACGCCTGGCCAGCGGCGGTGTCGTAGTGCCCGATCATGACCGCTGCTGACCGCTTGGGACACCGGCTACTGGCACGTGGCTGGCACGGCTGCGCGGTGGCGCGCGGCTGCCCGGCGGCGCGGCTTACCGCCCCCGGCCGTTCGGGCCGGGGGCGGCTTGCCGTGTCGCCGGCTCTCCACGCGCCTGGACCCCGTTACCCAGTGGCAAGCCGCGGAGCGGCGCGGCAGCCGATCGCCCCGACCTCGGCGCCAGCCAACCGCCCACGCGATCGGTACGGCGTCACGGCGTTCCGCGGGTGACGCTTCACGCCACGTACCCTGCATCCCGTGGTCAGTCAGGTGTTCGTCGATGACATCGGCATCAACCTGGTGTACACCGCCGGCACGGTGCTATATCGATGGCCCGAGATAGCCAACGTCTCCGTCCAAGCCTGGCTGCTGCCACCAGAGAATCAGCGGTTCGTGGAACTCGACATCACCCACGTCTGCGGAGAGTTCGTCACAACCAACGAGCGTTTTGAGGGCTTCTACGAGGCTGTGGCCGCTGTCGCGGCACAAGCTGGTGCCCCGCTCCCCGACCTGTCGACCCTGGATCCCTCGGACGGCGTCGTTCAGGTCTATCCCTGAGGCAGGGCATGGGCCCACCGCGTCGGCCGATGCCGGCCGGAGGCCGAGCTGGCGATACGGCCGCACAACTCCGGGCACTGGACCATCGAGGGCGCGCGCACGTCGCAGTTCGAGCAGCACCTGCGGGCGGTCCTCGACTACCCGATGGGGGA
>NZ_JBSGDY010000215.1:0-8851 GCF_053602615.1 Micromonospora sp. NPDC004336 | reverse complement strand
CCCACACCCGGGAAGGCCGCGAGACGGGCGGTCACCGCGTCGGCGGACAGGTCGATCGACGCCATCGTGCCCGTGCCCCGCAGCACCGTCAGCGCCCGCGACCGCAGCGCCACGGCCTTCGCCGCGTCATCGAGGCTGAGGATGCCCGCGACGCAGGCGGCGCCGATCTCGCCCTGCGAGTGACCGATCACCGCAGCCGGCGTGACACCGGCGTGCTGCCACACCGCCGCGAGGGCGACGCCGACGGCCCACAGCACCGGCTGCACGACCTCCACCCGCTCCAACCACGACTCGTCCTCACCCGTGAGCACCGAGACAAGGTCGACATCGAGGTAGGGGGCCAAGGCGCCTTGGCACTCGGTCAGCTTCGCGTCGAACACCGGCGCACGACCCACCAGGCCGGCCGCCATCCGCGCCGACTGGGCGCCCTGACCCGGGAACACGAACACCGGACCCGCGCCGTGCGACGACACGCTGCCCGCGACGACGTTCCCCGCCGGCGCGCCCGACGCCACCGCGTCCAGCCCCGCCAGCAGGCCCTCGACGGTCGACCCGACCACGGCGGCCCGCTGGTCGAACGCCGACCGGGTGGTGGCGAGCGACCAGGCCACGGCGCTCGGGTCCAGGCCGTCGTGCTGCCGGACGTGGCGGGCCAGCCGGGCGGCCTGACCGGCGAGGGCACCCTTCGAGCGCGCGGACATGGGCCAGACGACGACGTCCGAGGCCAGCAGCCCGGGGCCGCGTTCCGCGTCGGGCTCCGCGCCCCCGGCGGGCGGCTCCTCGGCCGTCTCGATGATGACGTGCGCGTTGGTGCCGGAGATGCCGAACGACGACACCGCCGCCCGGCGCGGCCGGTCCACCGCCGGCCACGGCCGGGACTCCGTCGCCAACTCGACCGCGCCGGAGGCCCAGTCGATGTGCGGGGACGGCTCGTCCACGTGCAGCGTCGCGGGGACCACGCCCGCCCGCATGGCGAGGACCATCTTGATCACGCCGGCGACGCCGGCGGCCGCCTGGGTGTGCCCGATGTTCGACTTCACCGAGCCGAGCAGCAGCGGCTCGTCCCGGTCCTGCCCGTACGTGGCCAGCAGGGCCTGGGCTTCGATCGGGTCGCCGAGGGTGGTGCCGGTGCCGTGCGCCTCCACCACGTCCACCTCCGCCGCCGACAGCCGCGCCGAGGCGAGGGCCTGCCGGATCACCCGCTGCTGCGAGGGGCCGTTGGGGGCGGTCAGGCCGTTGGAGGCGCCGTCCTGGTTGACCGCCGAACCCCGCACGATCGCCAGCACCTCGTGGCCGTTGCGCCGGGCGTCCGACAGCCGCTCCACCAGCAGCACCCCGACGCCCTCGCCCCAACCCGTGCCGTCCGCGCCCGCCGCGAACGCCTTGCACCGGCCGTCGGCCGCCAGGCCCCGCTGCCGGGAGAACTCCACGAACAGCCCCGGCGTCGCCATGACGGTCACGCCACCCGCGAAGGCCAGGTCGCACTCGCCGCGCCGCAGCGACTGCACCGCCAGGTGCAACGCCACCAACGACGACGAACACGCCGTGTCCACCGACACCGCCGGCCCCTCCAACCCCAACGCGTACGCCACCCGACCCGACACCACACTCGCGGCGTTGCCCGTGCCCGCGAACCCCTCCACCTCGTCCGCGCCGGCCACCATCAACAGGGCCCCATAGTCCTGACCATTCGTGCCCACGAACACCCCTGTTCGCGAACCCCGCAACCCCGCCGGGTCAACCCCTGCCCGCTCCACCGCCTCCCACGACGCCTCCAACAGCAACCGCTGCTGCGGGTCCATCGCCAGGGCCTCGCGCGGCGAGATCCCGAAGAAGCCCGCGTCGAACTCGGCGGCCTCGTAGAGGAAGGCACCGCTGCGGACGTAGGAGGTGCCGGTGGAATAGGGGTCGGGGTCGTAGAGCCGGTCGACGTCCCAGCCCCGGTCGCCCGGCAGGTCGGACACGGCGTCCCGGCCGGCGCGCAGCATGTCCCAGAACCGCTCGGGGTCGTTGGCCCCGCCGGGGAAGCGGCAGGACATGGCGACGATGGCCACCGGCTCGTCGTCGCCGAGCGCCACGGGGGCGGTCTCCGCCGTCGCGGCGGCCCCGCCGCCCAGCTCCTCGTGCAGGTGCCGGGCGAGCGCGGTCGGGGACGGGTAGTCGAAGACCAGGGTGACCGGCAGCCGCAGCCCGGTGGCGGTGGCGAGCCGGTTGCGCAGCTCCACCGCGGTCACCGAGTCGAAGCCGAGGTCGCGGAACGCGTGGTGCGGGTCGACGGCCTGGCCGTCGGCGTACTTGAGGACCATGGCCGCCTGGTCGCGGACCAGGTCGAGCAGCGCCTGCTGGCGCTCGGCGGCGCTCAGCCGGGTGAACGCGGCGGCGGGGCCGGCCTCGTCGGCCTGCTTCGCCTCGGCGATGCCCTTGGTCCTGGCGAGCGCCTGCGCCTCGGGGATCTCGGCGATCAGCGGGCCGGGTCGGGTCGCGGTGAACGCGACGTAGAACCGGTCCCAGGCGATGTTCGAGATGGTCAGGAACGTCTCGTCGTGCTCGACGGCCTGGTGCAGGGCGGCGACGGCGAGCCGCGGGGGCATCTCGGGGGCGCCGTGACGGTGCAGCATCCGGCCGAACTCGCCGTCCGCCATGCCGCCGCCGCCCCAGGCGCCCCAGCCGATGGAGGTGGCGGGCAGGCCGAGGCCGCGCCGGTGCTCGGCGAGGGCGTTGAGGAACGCGTTGCCGGGGGCGTAGTTGCCGACGCCGGAGCTGCCGACCGTGCCGGCCATCGAGGAGAACAGGACGAACGCGTCGAGGTGCCGGTCACGGGTCAGCTCGTGCAGGTTGAGCGCGGCGGTGACCTTCGCGCTGAGCGCGTGGTCGACCTGGTCGAGGGTCAGCGAGTTGATCACCGAGTCGTCGAGCACGGCGGCGGTGTGCACGACCGTGGTCAGCGGGTGCTCGGGCGGCACGTCCGCGAGGACGGCCGCGAGCGCGGAGCGGTCGGCGGCGTCGCAGGCGGCGACGGTGACGCTTGCGCCGAGGCCGACGAGTTCGGCCTCCAGCTCGGCGATGCCCTCGGCCTGCCGGCCGCGCCGGCTGAGCAGCACCAGGTGCGCGGCGCCGTTGGCGGCGAGCCAGCGGGCCATGTGCCCGCCGAGCGCGCCGGTGCCGCCGGTGACCAGGGCGGTGCCGGTGGGCCGCCACTCGCGGGTGGCGGGCGCGTCGCCGATCGGGGCGTGCAGGAGCCGCCGGCCGAACGCGCCGGCCCGCCGTAGCGCGACCTGGTCCTCCCCGTCGCCGCCGGCGAGGACGCGGACCAGCCGGCGGCCGGCGGCGTCGTCCAGCTCGTCGGGGAGGTCGACGAGGCCGCCCCAGCGGTCGGGGTGTTCCAGCGCGGCGACCCGGCCGAAGCCCCAGGCGAGCTGCTGGAGCGGGTGCGGCAGCGGGTCGCCGGGGTCGGTGGAGACGGCGCCCCGGGTGAGGCACCACAGCGGCGCGCGCAGGCCGGCGTCGCCGAGCGCCTGCGTGAGGGTGACGGTGCCGGCGAAGCCGACCGGCACCGAGGGGTGGGCGGGGGCCGGGGCCTCGTCGAGCGCCAGCAGCGACAGGATCCCGGCGGGCGCGCCAGCGCCGGCGAGGTCGCGCAGCCGGGCCGCCAGGGCCGCGCGGTCCGTGCGGTCGGTGTCCAGCGCCAGCGGTACGACGGTGCCGCCGTGCCGTTCCAGCGCGTCCCGGCAGAACGCGGCCTGGGCGGCGGCGGTGTCGTCGGGGCCGGTGAGCAGCCACCACGTGCCGGTGACGGCGGGCGCGCCGGGGCCGTCGGCGGCGACGGGCAGCCAGCTGTCCCGGTACCGCCAGGAGTCGACGGTGGCCTGGTCGCGGTGCCGGCGCCGCCAGGCGGCGAGGATCGGCAGCACGTCGGCGAAGGCGGCCTCGGGCACGCCGCCGGCCTCGGCCGGGTCGGCGAGTTCGGCGGCGAGGGCGGTCAGGTCCGCCGCCTCGACGGCGGCCCAGAACCGGGCGTCGACCTCGTCGTCGGCGACCGGGCCGGCGGCGGTGGGGGCGGCGGCCTCGGCGGGCCGCGGCCAGTAGAGCTGCCGCTGGAACGGGTAGGTGGGCAGGTCCCGGCGGCGGCCGGCGAGGCCGGCGAACGCGGGCCGCCAGTCCACCGGCGCTCCCCCGGCGTACACCTCGGCGAGGGCGCGGAGGAAGCGGTCGAGGCCGCCCTCGCCCCGCCGCAGGGTGCCGGTGACGGTGGCCGCGCCGGGGTCGGCGGCGGCCAGCTCGACGCTCTCCTGCACGGCCATGGTGAGCACCGGGTGGGCGCTGACCTCGACGAAGGTCTGGTAGCCGGCGGCGACGAGACTGCGCACCGCCTCGTCGAAGCGGACGGTCTGCCGCAGGTTGCGGTACCAGTAGTCGGCGTCGAGGGCGGCGGCGTCGAGCCAGTCGCCGTCCACGGTGGAGCGGAAGCGGACGTCGCCGGCGCGGGGGCGCAGCCCGGCGAGCAGTTCCAGGAGCTGCTCGCGCAGCGGCTCGACGTGGCGGGAGTGGGAGGCGTAGTCCACCGGGATCCGGCGCACCCGCACCTCGCGGGACTCGTAGTGGGCGACGAGGTCGTCGAGGGCGGCGCTGTCGCCGGAGACCACGACGGAGGTGGGGCCGTTGACGGCGGCGAGGGCGACCCGGCCGCCCCAGCGGGCGATCGTCTCCGTGGCCTCGTCGGCGGTGGTGGCGACGGAGACCATGCCGCCGTCCCCGGCGATGCCGGCGATGATCCGGCTGCGCAGCGCCACCACGGCCGCCGCGTCGTCGAGGGTGAGCGCCCCGGCGACGTACGCGGCGGCGATCTCGCCCTGGGAGTGGCCGACGACGGCGGCCGGGCGCACCCCGTACGACTCCCAGAGGGCGGCGAGCGAGACGCTCACCGCGAACAGGGTGGGCTGCACGACGTCGACCCGGTCCAGCGACGGGGCGTCCGGCGCGCCGCGCACCACGTCGGTCGGCGACCAGTCGACGTACGGGCGCAGCGCGTCGGCGCAGGCGGCGAACCTCTCCGCGAAGGCGGGGGCGGTGTCGAGGAGTTCGGCGGCCATGCCGACCCACTGGGAGCCCTGGCCGGGGAAGACGAACGCCACCTCGCCCGGCGTGCCGGGGACGCGGGTGACGGTCCGCGGGGTGGGCCGGCCGTCGGCGAGCGCGTCGAGGGCGGCGGTCAGCTCGTCGCGGGCGGCGGCGAAGACGACGGCCCGGTGGTCGTGGGACGCGCGGGTGGCGGCCAGCGACCAGCCGACGTCGGCCAGCGCGGCGTCGTCGACGGTGTCGAGGTGGGCCCGCAGGTCCCGGGCGCGGGCGGCGAGGGCGTCGGCGGTGCGCCCGGAGAGCACCCAGGGCAGCTCGCCGGCCGGCGCGGCGGACTCCGGCTCGGACTCCGGCTCGTCGGCGGGGGCCTGTTCGAGGATGGTGTGCACGTTGGTGCCGGAGATGCCGAACGACGACACGGCGGCGCGGCGTACGCCGTCGGCGGGCTCCCAGGGGCGGGCGGCGGTGAGCAGCTCGACGCCGCCGGCCGACCAGTCGACGTGCGGGGTGGGCTCGTCGACGTGCAGGGTGGGCGGCAGCACCCCGTGCCGCATCGCCAGGACCATCTTCATCACCCCGGCGACGCCGGCGGCGGCCTGGGTGTGGCCGATGTTCGACTTGATGGAGCCGAGCCAGAGCGGCCGGTCGGCGGGGCGGTCCTGGCCGTACGTGGCGAGCAGCGCCTGCGCCTCGATGGGGTCGCCGAGGGTGGTGCCGGTGCCGTGCGCCTCGACGGCGTCCACCTGGTCGGCGGTGAGCCCGGCGTTGGCGAGGGCCTGCCGGATGACCCGCTGCTGGGCGGGACCGTTGGGGGCGGTGAGGCCGTTGGAGGCACCGTCGGAGTTGACGGCGCTGCCGCGCAGCACGGCGAGGACGGGGTTGCCGTCGCGGCGGGCGTCGGAGAGCCGCTGGAGCACCAGCAGGCCGACGCCCTCGCCCCAGCCGGTGCCGTCGGCGGCCCCGGCGAACGGCTTGCACCGGCCGTCGGCGGCGAGGCCGCGCTGCCGGGAGAAGCCGACGAAGATGCCGGGGGTGGCCATCACGGTGGCGCCGCCGGCCAGGGCGAGGTCGCACTCCCCCGCCTGGAGGGCCTGGGCGGCGAGGTGCATCGCGACCAGCGACGACGAGCAGGCGGTGTCGACGGTGACCGCCGGGCCGTGCAGCCCGAAGGCGTACGCGAGCCGGCCGGAGATGACGCTGGCGGAGGTGCCGGTGGCGAGGTAGTTCTCGTCGACGTCCCCGGCGGCCATCAGCAGCGAGCCGTAGTCCTGGCCGTTGGTGCCCACGTACACGCCGGTGCGGCTGCCGCGCAGCGCGGTCGGGTCGATCCGGGCCCGCTCGAACGCCTCCCACGTGGTCTCCAGCAGCAGCCGCTGCTGCGGGTCCATGGCGAGGGCCTCGCGGGGGCTGATACCGAAGAAGGCGGGGTCGAACTCGCCGGCTCCGTTGACGAAGCCGCCCTCCCGCACGTAGCTGGTGCCGAGGTGCTCGGGGTCGGGGTGGTACAGCTCGGCGAGGTTCCAGCCGCGCTCGGCGGGCATCAGGCTCATCGCGTCGGTGCCGGTGGCGACGAGGTCCCAGAGCTGCTCGGGCGAGGCGACGCCGCCGGGGAACCGGCAGCTCATCGCGACGATCGCGATCGGCTCGCGGTCGCGGCCGGCGCCGTCGGCGACCACCTCGCCGGTGGCCTGGCCGGCGCTGCGGGCGTGCAGGTGGGCGGCGAGTTCGGCGACCGTGGGGTGGTCGAAGACGAGCGTGGCGGGCAGGGTCGTGCCGGTCTCGGCGGTGAGCCGGTTGCGCAGCTCGACGGCGGTGAGCGAGTCGAAGCCGAGGTCGCGGAACGTGCGGTCGGGCAGCGGCTGGCCGGCCGGGTAGCCGAGCACGACGGCGGCCTGGGTGCGGACGAGGTCGGTGAGCTGCGGCAGGGACCGGCCGACCACCACGGCGCGGGCGGGCCCGGTGGGCACGGCGGGCACCCCGGGCAGGGCGGCGATCAGCGGGGTGGGGCGGCCCCAGGCGGCGGCGAGGCGTCCCCAGTCGACGTCGGCGACGGTGAGCGCGGGCTCGGCGGCGTTGACGACCCGGCCGAGGGCGGCGACGGCCTCGGCGGCGGGGAGCGGGTTGATGCCGCCCCGGGCGAGGCGGGCGGTCAGGGCGGCGGTCGCGGCGGCCATGCCGTCCTCGGCCCAGGCGCCCCAGGCGATGGCGGTGCCGGGCAGCCCCTGGCCGCGCCGCCAGGCCGCGAACGCGTCGAGGTAGGCGTTGGCGGCGGCGTAGTTGCCCTGGCCGGCGCTGCCGACGACCCCGGCGAGGGAGGAGAAGAGCACGAACGCGTCGAGGTCGCGGCCGGCGGTGGCCTCGTGCAGCACCCGGGCGGCGCGGACCTTGCCGTCGAGGACGGTCTGCATGCGGGTCAGGTCGAGCCCGTCGAGGACGCCGTCGTCGACGACCCCGGCGGTGTGCACGACGGCGGTCAGCTCCGGCAGGCCCGCCACGAGGGCGTCGACGGCGGCTCGGTCGGTGACGTCGCACGCCACCACCCGCACCGCGCCCAGCTCGGCCACCAGCTCCGCCGCGCCCGGCGCGTCCGGGCCGCGCCGCGACGCCAGCACCACCTCGCCGGCACCGTTGGCCAGCAACCAGCGCGCCACGTGCCGACCCAGCGCACCCGTACCGCCGGTCACCAGCACCGTGCCGGCGGGCCGCCAGCCCGACCCGGCCGGCGGCGCGGCCGGCACCAGCCGCCGCCCGAAGGTGCCCTGCGGGCGGATCGCCACCTCGTCGTGGCCGGCGTCGGCGAGTACGGCGAGCAGCGCGTCCCCGGCGCTCCGGTCGACGCGGGCGGGCAGGTCGACCAGGCCGCCCCAGCGGTCCGGCTGTTCGAGGGCGACGACGCGGCCCAGCCCCCAGGCCAGGGCGGCCCAGACGTCGGCGGCCCGCTCCGTCGCGGTGACCGGCATCGCGTTCCGGCTGAGCGCCCACACCCGTCCCGGCAGGCCGGTGTCGGTGAGCGCCCGGGTGAGGGTGAGCAGCGCGGCCGCGCCGGCGGGCACCGCCGGGGTGTGCGCCGGGGGCCGGTCCTGCCGGGGCAGCACGCAGAGCACCCCGGCCCAGCCGTCCGCGCCGATCCGGCGCAGCCGCTCACCCAGGTCGGCGCGGCCGAGGGTGGACGCCACGGTCAGCGTGTCCACCCGGGCGCCCGCCTGGGTCAGGGTCTTCGCCACGCCCGCGTCGGCGCCGCTGTCGACGGTGACCACCAGCCACCGTCCGGACAGCCGGGTCGCCGGGGCCGGCCGCACCGGCTCCCACGCGACCCGGTACGACCACCCGTCGAGGGCGGTGTCCCGCGACCGGTGCTGACGCCAGCGCGCCAGGAGCGGCAGGGCCGGGCCGAGCGCGTCCAGGTCCTCGGCGCCGTCGCCGAGTTCGGCGGCGAGGGCGGCCAGGTCGCCCCGCTCGACGGCGGCCCAGAACTCGGCGTCGCCGCCCTCCGGAGCGGCCTGCTTCGTCGGCGTGCCCTCCGGCCAGTAGCGCTGGTGCTGGAAGGCGTACGTGGGCAGGTCGACGCGGCGCGCGCCGGTGTCGGCGAACCACGACTGCCAGGTCACCGGCACGCCGTGCACGTGCAGCTCGGCGAGGGCGTGCAGCAGCGCGTGCGCCTCGGGCCGGTCCCTGCGCTGGGCGGCCACGGCCAGCACGGCGTCGCCGGGCAGCACGTCGGCGGTCATCGCGGTCAGGACGCTCTGCGGGCCGACCTCCAGGAACGTGTCGACCC
>NZ_JBSGDY010000214.1:0-8872 GCF_053602615.1 Micromonospora sp. NPDC004336 | reverse complement strand
TCTACAGTTCGGGTACGGGACCTCCGGACACCACGGGCCCAGCGCGGGGACCGCCCCCCGGGGGGGGGGGGGGGGGGGCGCCCCCGGGGGGGCGACGACGTCGTCGCCGGCCCGGATCGTGACGGCGGCGTCGGGCGCGTCGGGATCGGTGTGCACGGTCACCTCGACGCAGCGCTCGGCCAGCAGCGGCGTCAGGGTGAGGCGCTGGACGTGGACCGCCGGCACGCACTCGACCCACACGGTCTGCCAGATCCCGGACTGCGGGGCGTACCAGATGCCGCCGCGGTCGAGCCGCTGCTTGCCCCGCGAGTGGTGGCCGGTGTCGGTGCCGTCGCGGACCGCGACGACGAGCGAGTTCTCGCCGTCGCGCAACGCCTGCGTGACGTCGCAGTGGAAGGGCAGGTAGCCGCCGGTGTGACCGCCCACCGGGAGGCCGTTGACGAACACCTCGCAGGTCTGGTCGACCGCGCCGAAGTGCAGCAGCACCCGCGAGGGCGCCTCGGGCCGGAACCCGGCGGGCAGCCGCAGCGACCGCCGGTACCACAGCGTCTGCTCCGGCCGCAGCTGCCGCCCGACGCCGGACAGCGGCGTCTCCGGCGAGAACGGCACGACGATCTCGCCGTCGTACGCGTCCGGTTCGGCCGCCGTGTCGGTGATCGCGTACTGCCAGGGACCGTTGAGGTTGAGGTAGCTGTCGCGGACGAGCTGCGGGCGCGGGTACTCCGGCAGCGGCCGGTCGCGGTCGAGGGCCGCGCCCCACGGCGTCAACAGCGGCGGTCGCGTCATGCCCGAACTCCCGAACGGTCCTGCCGGCGCCGCAGGGCGAACACCGGGACGACGATGAGGGCCAGCACCGCCAGCGCGGCGAGGAAGATGCCGGGCGCGGGCACCTGCTTGACGACGCCGAGGTCCGTGTAGGTCTCGCCGGCGCCGGTGATCACCGCCGCGCCGAGGTACGGGCCGACCAGCATCGGCACGAGGATCGCGAAGATCATGCGCAGGCCCTGCACGTGCCCGGCGCGCTCCGGCGGCGAGTAGTCCCGGACCAGCGCCCCGATCGGGGCGAGCACCAGCATGAACCCGGACATCATCAGCACCCCGGCCGCGATCACCGGCCCCATCCCGCGCGCCAGGTACATCGCGAGCAGGCCGGCCGCGTAGACGGCGACGGCGGGCAGCAGGAACCGTTGCTTGCCCACCCGGTCGATGACGCGGCCCGCGAGCACGCTGACGAGCGACGCGCCGAGCAGCACGGAGCCGAGCACGACGGCGTAGCCGTCGATGTCGAGGTAGTGCCGCACGTAGATGATCAGGTACGGCAGGAACACCTGGGTCGACACCCCCCAGATCGACCAGGCCGACAGCGCCAGGTACAGCCCGGGATTGGCGCGGACCGTGCTCGGGCGCAGCCCGTGCAGCAGCGACCGCAGCATGCCCTCCCCGTGGCGGACGGGCACCCGCTCGTCGCGCACCAGGAACCACGCCAGCAGGCCCGCCACGGCGATGATCCCACCGACGACGAGGAAGAACGTGCGCCACTGCCCGGCCCTGGTGAGGCCGTCGAACGCGCCGAAGACGACGAGCATCGCCAGCAGCGGCATGGTCGCCAGCACCGACTCGACCCGCCCCCGGTTGGCCGGCCGCGTCACGTCGGTCACCCACGCCTGGAACGCGGCGTCGTTGGCGCCCGAGCCGAGGAACGACATCACGCAGTCCAGGACGATCACGGCGGTCACCGCCACAAGCACGGCGTTCGCCGCGGGCGCCAGGGCGCCGACGCCCTCGACCGTGAGCAGGCCGAACGCCGCGGTGGTGCCGCCCCACGCGAGGTAGCCCCCGGCGATGAAGACGCGGCGGCGCCCCAACCGGTCGGACACCACCCCCAGGAGCAGCGTGGCTGTCGTGGCCGCCACCGCGCTCGCCGCCACCATGGTGGCGATGGCGGTGGCGTCGTCGGTGATCGTGTCGTAGACGAACACGTTGAGGTACATGTTCTCGACGGTCCAGGCCAACTGCCCGACGAACCCGAGCAGCACCAGGGACAGCCACGTCCGCCCGCCGAGCCTGCCGTCGACGTGGTCGACCGCCGGGGTCGCGGGGACGGCGACGACGGGCCTCGGCATTGCGAACCTCCTGCGGGACGGACCCGGCGCCGCGAAACGTGAGGCGATCTTACATATGCCGGGCGGGTGGGCCGTCGCCGCGACCCACAGAATCTCGGCGAGCCGCGCCGCCGGCGATCAGGCCGGCGTCACCCCGCCGAACCGTCCGGCTGCTCGAGCGCGTCCAGCCTGCGCCGGAGCAGGTCCCGTTCGGGCGTGGTGCCCGCCAGGTCGATCGCCCTGCGGTAGGCGACGGCCGCCTCGGCGTGCCGCCCGGCGCGGCGCAACAGGTCGGCCCGGGCGACCGCGTACGGGTGGTAGTCGCGCAGCCGTGCCTCGCCGGACAACTCGTCCAGCAGCGCCAGGCCCGCCTGCGGGCCGTCGCGCATCGCCACCGCGACGGCCCGGTTCACCGCGACGATCGGGGAGCCCGTCAGGGCCAGCAGCACGTCGTAGAGCGCCACGATCTGCGGCCAGTCGGTGGAGGCCAGGTCGGCCGCCTCGTCGTGCAGCGCGGCGATGGCCGCCTGCACACCGTACGGGCCGGGCGGACCGCCGCTCAACGCGGCCCGGACCAGCCCGATCCCTTCGGCGATCATGGCGTGGTCCCAGCGGCCACGGTCCTGGTCCTCCAGCAGGACCAGTTCACCGTCCGGCCCGGTACGCGTGTCGCGCCGGGCGTGGACGAGCAGCATCAGGGCGAGCAGCCCGGCCACCTCCCGCTCGGCCGGCAGCAGCCGGCGGAGTATCCGGGCCAGCCGGATCGCCTCCTCGGCGAGATCGACCCGTTGCAGCCGCGGGCCCGCGCTCGCCGCGTACCCCTCGGTGAAGATCGAGTACACCGCGCGCAGGACTCCCGGCAGCCGCTGCGGCAACTCGTCCGCCGACGGCACCCGGAACGGGATCCGCGCCTGGCTGATCTTCCTCTTCGCCCGCGTGATCCGCTTGGCCATCGTCTCCGTCGGCACCACGAACGCCCGCGCCACCTCGGCGGTGGTCAGCCCGCCGAGGAAACGCAGCGTCAGCGCGCCGCGGTCCTCGGCCGCCAGCGCCGGGTGCGCGCAGGTGAAGAAGAGCAGCAGCCGCTCGTCGGGCAGGTCGCCGTCCGTGCCCGGGGGCGGGACCGGCCCGGCCCGGTCGGCCTCCACCTGGAGGATGGCCAGCCGTGCCGCGTACGCCTGGTCGCGGCGCAGGCGGTCGATGGCCCGGCGCCGGGCCGTGGTCATCAACCACGCGCCGGGCCGGACCGGAACCCCGTCGACCGGCCAGGACACCAGCGCCGCCTCGATCGCCTCGGAGGTGACCTCCTCGGCCAGGTCCAGGTCGCCGAAGCGGCGGGCCAGGGCGGCCAGCAGCCGACCGCGCTCCTCACGGAACACCGCCGCCACCAGCTCCATCGGCGTCCCGTGCGACGCCGCCGGTGTGCCGGCCGCCCTCGCGTCCATCCCGGTCAGGCCCCGAACTCGGCGACCGGCCGGACCACGACCGAGCCCTCGCCGCGAGCGCCGGGGCAACGGGCGGCCCAGTCCAACGCGGCGTCGAGATCCGGTACGTCGATGACGTAGAAACCGCCGAGGACCTCGCGCGTCTCCGCGAACGGCCCGTCGGTCACGACGCGCCGACCGTCCGACCCGACCCGCACCGTCGTGGCCGTCACCAGGTCGGCCAGCGACTCCCCGGAGACGAGGACGCCGGCGTCCCTGACCTCCTTGTCGTACGCGATCCAGTCCTCGACGGTGCAGCCGCTGTCCACACCGTTCCCGTCCACCGCACCCGCATTGATCAACAGCATGTACTTCACGATCCAGCTCCTCTTCGTTGTCGTTCCCGTGCGGCGGCGGCCGCACGCAAGCACTACGAACGAGATGCCGCCGGATGGACACACCCGCCAGAAAATGTTCGACGGCCCCGCCCCCGCCGGTCGCCCGGATGCGCCGTCGGCGGGGTCGTGAGGACCGTAGCCCGGGGCGACGGCGGGTCCGACCCCCGGGGGCGGCACCGCCCCGGCCGGTCGGGCCGTCGCGGTGCCGTCGACGTCGCCGGCGCCCGCGCGGCCGTCGCACGACGTGAGGCTCCGCGTCAGCCTGGCCGGCCACCCCGACCGGCCTGTCGTCTCTCGGCGGCGGGAGCGGTCACGCCAGGTCGTAGAGCAGCCGGTAGTAGGCGATGCGCTCGGGATCGGGGTGGATCCCGTACGCGTCGTACAGGATGCCGTCGAGGCCGGGACCGTAGTCCCAGTCGAGGCTCCACGTCGCGACCGCCAGATCGGCCCAGCGGTCGGCCACCCCGAGCGAACCCAGGTCGACGTGCGCGGCGAAGGTGCCGTCGTCGTGCAGCAGGGTGTTCGGGGTGCACGCGTCTCCGTGGCAGACCACGAGGCGGTCGACGGTGGGCGGCGCACCGAGCCGGGCCCTGGCCTCGCCGAGCCCGAGATGCCGGTGCTCGGGAAACCAGTCGGCCGGTCCCTCGCCGGCGGCGATGCGCTCGTCGGCGCGTACGAGCCGCCGTTCGACGCTCCAGTCGAAGGGGCACCGGTCCGCCGGCAGCGCGTCGTGGAGCAGCCGCAGCCCGCGGCCGATCGCGGCCGCCGCCACCGCGGGCTCGGCCTTCCACCGGGGCTCCACCGCCGACCGGCCGGCGACGGCGGCGGTGACCAGCCACGCGCCCCCGGCGTCGGTGCCCTGGCCGAGGACCGGTGGGACCCGTGCCCAGCGCTGAGCCCAGGCCAGGCGTTCGGCTTCGCCGGGCAGGTCGATCTCGGGGGTCCCGGCGGCAACCCACTTCACGTACCGGGCGCCGTCGTCTCCGTCCAGGCGGAAGGTGAGGCCGCCGAGCTCGTTCCGCCACACCAGGGTGATGTCGGCGTCGCCGGCGAGCGCCGTGACGACGTCGGGGACCGGCACCGGCCCGGTCGGAACCTCGGGAAGGACGGGACGACCGCTCACAAGATCGGATTCTGGCAGAGGCGTGGCCCTGCCGGCCATCGATTTCACGCAGTGGCGGTGGTCGTCGGCGGCGGGGGAGCCGGTGCGATGTCCACCATCAGACCGGGGCGGCCCGGCGGACGAACAGCGCGGTGGGGCAGGTGCGTGGTCGGGTCCTCGGGGCGAAGGGCCCGACCACGCGTGACCTCGTCGTGCTCACCCGCGTACCTGCGCGCGCTCCCGCCACCGGCAGAGAGGTGCACGCGCGCGCCTGCCGTCGGGCGGGGGAGTCGGCTAGGCCTTTGCCGTCTGGCTCATGCAGTGGGCGGGGGTACGCCGGATGTCATCCCTCGGGATCGTGCAGTGAGGTCGAGGAGAGCAGCGGCTGAAGCAGGGCGGGGTTCATGGCCGCCGGCAGCCGCCGGGCCATCCCGGCGAGGAGATCGGCGACCTGGACCCGCGGATCGTCGCGGGAGTCGACCATCACCAGCCCGGCCAGGGGCGAGACACCGGCCGGCAACGCCCCGGCCCTCCCGGCGTCCGGCGCCGAGGGCCTGCCGTCGCCGGCCAGCACCTGTTGGAGGCGGGTCAACCGATCCGCCGTGAGGGCGCTCTGCTCGTCGTGGGTCACCAGCACCTGCCGCCGCCCGCCGCTCCAGGACAGGACCGTCTCCGCCAGCGCCGGCAGCATCGGTTCCAGCGGTGGCGGGATCGACCGGTCCTCGTTGTCGAGCCTGGCCAGCACATCCCCCACGCGGGTCGGGCCGAGCCCGTCGAGGACGGCGTCGGCCGGTGCGCCGAGGCCGCGTCGGAGCAGCGCGTCCCGGGCCGCGAAGAACCGCTCCGCGTTCCGGGGCCCCAGACGTCGCCGTTTGATCCGGACCAGGTCGACGAAGGCTGCCAGGAAGGCGTCCCATTCGCCTCCGGCGAAGCGCCCGGCACGGTAAAGCGCGAGAGCGGCCGGACGGTGGGCCTGGGTCAGGCGGGTGCCGGCCGCGTACGACGGCTCGGTCAGCAGCAGGTCGACGATCCGGGTCACGAGGAAGAACTCCTTGTCGACCAGGTGGACGTGCGCGCGGCCCTTCAGCGCCGTCAGGAGCCACCCCAGCGCCTCACCCGCGCCCGGGCCGCGAAGGAACTGCCCCGACTTGAACTCGTGCGGCGAGAACCGGAACCCGGACCGCAACGCCGTGATCAGCTCGACGGCCTCGTCCGCGCTCAGGTCGACACTCGCGTGCGTGATCACCGGGGCGGTCGAGTGGAGCAGATTGGTGCCCGAGAATCCGGACTCGTCACAGGCGATCTCCACCACGGCGCCGACCACCGCGCCCGCCGGCGGTAGCCCACCCTGAAGCGGCGATCTCACCACCGGTCCCCTCCCCATGCCGCTCATGGTCGCCCGTGCCCCCTGATCGGACAATCCAATTGCCTCCGGAAGTCGACCGCGCTTCCGGGCGTGGGCGACGTCCGCACGCGGCGGAGCCGGGTGCGGGCCTCCACCGTGCCGACCGGTGTGCGCGCGTGGATATCTGTTCGACGCCGGGCCGTCCCGCAGGCAGGATGCCGATCCATGGCGAATCACGGGTCGACAAGACCGCCGAGGCTAGCGACCTGGGCGGAGGTCGACCCGGCCCGATTCCCGTTCGATCCGGTCGAGGTGCCGGCGTTGGTCCGGACCGTGCCCCCCGTGGTCGGGCAGTCCGACCTGTGGGCATGGACCGAATCCGTGAGCGCCGTGTTGTGCGACCGCTTCGGGCCGTGGGCCTACCGCTGGTACTGGGCGCCGGACGAGTGGCGACAGTGGGACTGGATCACCAGCTTTCCTCCGCCCGCCGAGGCGCCGGCGCTCGCCGCCGACTCGCTGCTGGCCTGGCGGCGGTGGCTGGAGGAGATCGCCGAGCGGTTCGACCGGTTCCTGCCGTTGCTCGATCCGGTGGCAGCCGCCCGGCCGGGCGACCTCGCCGCCGCCTGGGAGTCGGCTGTCGCGGACCTGATGCGGTTCGCCGTGGCTCCCGTCGCCGACGACGACAGCTGGCAGGGCTGGTGCCGCATGGTCCTCCAGTGGCTGCTCACCGTCACCGGCGTCCCGGCGGAGACCGCGGAGGCGTTGGTCGACACGGCGGTCGACAGGCGCTTCGACGACTGGGTGCCGCTGCGCGCCGCCGACGTCGCTGACGTCGCCGAACGGCTCAGCCGCGATGTGCTCAGCCTTGCCGGGATCGTGCCGGCCGCCGTCGCCGACAACTGGCCGGACAGTTGGCCGCAGAACTGGCCGACGTGGCGGGCGACGAACACGACGGGCCACGGGTAGACAGTCGTGATCGGGCGCTCGGCGAGGGCGCCCGAGGCGGGTCGCGGACGACGGTGCTCACGCGGATGACGGGCCGGCTGGTCACGCGTGGGCAGCCGGATCGAACACCCAGTGGTTGGTCTGGAAGACGCGTCCCGCGAAGACCGTGCGCTCCTCACCGAGGAGGGCGAACCCGGCCGAGCGGCAGATGGCGTTCGACGCCGCGTTCGTCGTGCTCGGGAACGCGTGGATCAGCCCCCAACGCCCGTCCGCCCGGGCCAGCTCGAGAACCGTGCGAACGGCTCGGCCCGCCAAGCCCCTGCCCTGGAACTCCGGCAGGATCATCCAGCCGATCTCGGAGACGTCCCCGTGGGGGTACAGCGTCACCGTTCCCGCCACCCGCGCGGAACCATCGGGAATGATCATCTTGATCCACGCGCTGTCCGCCCGAACCGTGTCGAGGTCACGCTCGAGTTGTCCGGCGATCCGATCGGGCGACTGCGGGCCGCCGAGCTCCGTCATCATGACCGGATCACCGCGCAGGCGGAGATATGCGTCGAGGTCGGCCGGCTCCACGTCGCGTAGGCGCATCTCGGGAGCCTACCGGCGGCAGTCCAGGGGCGGCCCGGCCACGATGCCGGGCCGCCGCCATCGCCGACCGGTGGA
Organism: Micromonospora sp. NPDC004336; assembly: GCF_053602615.1. Lineage (NCBI taxonomy): Bacteria > Bacillati > Actinomycetota > Actinomycetes > Micromonosporales > Micromonosporaceae > Micromonospora > Micromonospora sp. NPDC004336. The sequence continues at coordinate 890 of NZ_JBSGDY010000214.1, read as the reverse complement.
ACGCGACCCGTTGGGCCGCCGAGGCGTGGGCGCAGCCCACCACCTGAACGACCGGCGAGGTGTACGAGAGAGCAGTCACCCATTGACAACTATCGCTGCAAAGTGTTACCAAGCGTACGCGAAGTGACAACGGGGGGTTGGTTCGGAGTGTTCCTGTCTCGTGCCGTCCGCATGCCGACGACGGCTCCGGAGCCGCACCGCATGACGACGGCCTGACGTGGTCGGCCTGCGCCCCGTGCCCGCCGTCGGCGTCGCCCCGATCAGGGTCACCTTCCTGCTCCACGGCGCGGTGCAGGGCGTCTGGGCCGCCCAGATCCCCGCGGTTCGGGAGAGCCTGCGCCTGTCCGCCGGTGACCTGGGGTTCGCGCTGCTGCTGCAGGTCGTCGGGGGAGTGGCGGCGCTGGCGTTCGCGGGCCCGCTGGTGCGCCGCCACGGCGCCCCCGTGGCCATCCGCGTCGGCCTGGTGAGCTACGTGCTGGTGCTGCTCGCCATCGCGCTGACGCCCTCGTTCGCCGTCCTGCTCGCCGTGATGGTGCTGCTCGGCGCCACGGGCGCGGTGAGCGACGTGGCGATGAACGCCTACGCCGTCGCGGTCGAACGTGACCTGGACAGGCCGATCATGTCCGGCCTGCACGGGGCGTGGAGCGCCGGGTCGCTCGCCGCGGCCGGGCTCGCGGTGGCCGGCGCGACAGCCGGCCTCGACGCCTCCGCCCTGCTCGTCGTCGCGACGGTGGCGCTGCTCGCCGTCGCCGTCCCCACGCTGGTCGGCGTCGTCGCCGGCGCCCTGGCCGGCCAGCGAGGCGTCCACCCGCACAGTACGGAAGAGGACCCTGAATAACACCATTAAAACACCCTACACTTCATGCAGTTTGACTTATTCTGTATATTCC
>NZ_JBSGDY010000213.1:0-8880 GCF_053602615.1 Micromonospora sp. NPDC004336 | reverse complement strand
TCCTGGTCATGCTGCAGACCTTCTCGCTGCCCGGGCAGTTCGCGCACATGGCCGAGGCCCTGCTCTGGCCCCTCGACGACGGCCCCGGCGTGCCGGGCGGCGCGGCGGCGCTGCGCGACCGGCAGGCCCACGGCGCGCACGCCGCCCTGCACCTGCTGCACGCCCAGGCCGCCCGGCACCCGGAGGCCCGGCTGGTGCTTGTCACCCGCGGCTGCCAGCAGACCGACGCCGGCCCGGTCGACCCGACCCACGCCGCCGTCTGGGGGCTGGGCCGGGTGGCGATGACCGAGCGGCCGGACGCCGACGTCGTCCTGCTCGACCTGCCGGCCGACGGCGGCGACCCCGACGCGGACGCCGCCGCCGTGCTCGCCGCGCTCACCGCCCCGGCACCGCCGCCGCAGCAGGCCGCCCGCCCGTCGGGGACGCTGGTGCCCCGGCTGCTGCCGGCGCCGGCCGAACAGCCGGAGGCCGCCACCGACGGTCCCGGTGCGCGGCACGCCGGCGACCGGCCGGCGAGCCTGCCCGTGCGCCCCGACGGCGGGTACCTCGTCACCGGCGGCACCGGCGGCCTCGGCCGGTTGGTCGCGGCCTGGCTGCTGGACCGCGGCGCGGGCCGGGTGTGGCTGCTGTCCCGGGGCGCCACGACCGCCGAGCCCCCGGCGGGCGAGGACGACCGGGTCCGCACCCTGACCTGCGACGTCACCGACCCGGTCGCGCTGGATCTGGCGGTGGCCGCCGCGCGGCGCGCCGGCCCGCCGCTGCGGGGCGTGGTGCACGCCGCCGGCGGCCTCGACGACGCCCCGCTCGGCGTGCAGACGCCCGACCGCCTCGACACCCCGCTGCTGCCGAAGCTGGCCGCCGCGCAGCTGCACCTCGCGACCCTCCACGACCAGCTCGACTTCTTCGTGCTGTTCTCCTCGCTGGCCGGGGTGGTCGGCACCGCCGGCCAGGCCGGGTACGCCGCCGGGAACGCCTTCCTCGACGCCCTCGCCGCGCACCGTCGGGCCGTCGGCCTGCCGGCGGTCAGCATCGCCTGGGGCCCGTGGGCGCGGACCGGGATGGCGGCGCGGCTGGGCGAACGCGAGCGGGAGCGGCTGGCCGCGTTCGGCCTGCACCCCCTCGACCCGGCCGACGGGCTGGACGTGCTGGCGGGGTCCGCGTCCGCGCCGCCGTGCCTGGTGGTCGCCGACGCCGACTGGTCCCGGCTCGCCGGGCACCTGCCGCGACGGTGGCAGCCGGGCCTCTACGCCGAACTCGTCGACGCGGCCCCGACCGCCCGGGCCGCCGGGCCGGGAGCCGACCGCCCGCACCGGGCGCCGGAGAGCCCGCGCGAGCGGATCCTCGCCGAGATCTGGGCGGAGGTCTTCCGGGTCGACCGGGTCGGCGTCACCGACAACTTCTTCGACCTCGGGGGCGACTCGATCCTCAGCCTCCGGCTGGTCGGGGCGGCCCGCCGGGCGGGCCTGCGGATCGCCGAGGCCGACGTCTTCGCCCACCCGACCGTCCGGGACCTCGCCGCGGTCGCCACCGACGACCGGCAGGACGACGGCCGGCGGGGCGGGGACGGGGAGACCGGCGGGCGTACGGACCCCGGGCCGGAGCACCGGACCGGGGAGCGCGCCCCGGCCGGCGGGAGCCGCCGCGCCCCGGCCGACCTGGCCGCGTTCGCCGACGCCGGCCTGGACGCGGGCGACCTGACCGCGCTGGCCGCGCAACTGGCCGGGGCGGGATCCGGCCGGCCGAACGGACGTCCCATCGCACCCGAGACGCTGAGGAAGGACAAGCCTTGACCGTTCCCGGAGTCGACAACATCTACCGGCTGTCGTACATGCAGGAAGGGCTGCTGTCGCACAGCCTCGCCGACCCCCGGGCGGCCTTCTACGTCGACCAGGTCGAATACCGGCTGCACGGGCCCGTCGACCCGGGCCTGCTGCTCGCGGCGTGGCAGGCGCTCACCCAGCGGCACGCGGTGCTGCGCACGTCGTTCCACTGGGAGGACATCAAGCAGCCCGTCCAGGTCGTCCGGGAGCACGTCGAGGTGCCCATGGAGACCCTGGACTGGCGGGACGTGCCCCCGGCGGAACTGCCGGCGCGGCTGGAGGAGCGGCTGCGCGCCGACCGGCTCCAGGGCTTCGACGTGCAGCAGCCGCCGCTGGTCCGGCTGACCCTCATCCGCACCGGCGACGAGGACCACACCTTCGTCCTGCGCTACCACCACCTGCTGCTGGACGCGTGGTCGGCGCTGATGGTGCTCGACGAGGCGTTCGCCAACTACGACACGCTGGCCGCCGGGCGGGAGCTGGAGACCGGGCCGGCGACCTCCTTCCACGAGTACGTCGGCTGGGTGCGGGCCCAGGACCTCGACGCGGCCCGGCAGGCGTGGCGGGAGGCGCTGCGCGGCGTCACCGACTCGACCACCCCGGCGTGGATCCGTCCCGCCGAGGGCGACGCGCCGGAGCCGTCCGGGCGGGACAACCCGGAGCAGGTGCTGCACGTTCCGGCGGAGACCGTGGCGGCCCTGCGGGAGCTGGGCCGGCGCCGCGAGGTCACCCTCGGCTCGCTGCTGCAGACGTGCTGGGCGCTGGTGCTGCGGGCGCACAGCGGGCGCGACGACGTCGTGTTCGGCGGCACGCTGTCCAGCCGCCCGTCGGACGTGCCGGGGGTGGAGCAGACCGCCGGCCTGTTCATCAACACCCTGCCGGTGCGGGTCCGCTTCGACCCGGCCCGCTCGGTCCTCGCCACCGCCGTCGCCCTGCAACACGAGCAGGCGGCGCTGCGCCGCTACGACTTCAGCCCGCTGGAGCAGGTGCAGCGGTGGAGCGACGTGCCGCCGGGCCTGCCCCTGTTCGACACCATCATGACCGTGCTCAACCTGCCCGGGGTGGGCGTGCTGCACCGGCGCAGCGGCGCTGTCGAGATCCGCGACGGGCAGTACCGCTACCGGACCAACTACCCGCTGTCGGTGCTGGTGATCCCCGAGGGCGACCGGCTGGCCGTCCGGGTCGGCTACGACCCCCGACGGGTCGGCCACGACGCCGTCGCCCGGCTGCTCGGGCACCTCGCGACGGTGGTCGACACGGTGGCGACGCGCCCGGACACGGCGGTGCGGGACGTGGACGTGCTGACCGACGCCGAGCGCGCCCTGGTGGCCGGCTGGGGCGGGACGTCCGCGCCGTACCCGGACGCGGCGACCGTGCACGGGCTCGTCGAGGAGCAGGCCGACCTGGGCGGCGACCGGGTCGCCCTGCGCGCCGGCGGCGAGTCGGTCAGCTACGGGGAGCTGGACCGCCGGGCCAACCAGCTCGCCCGGCACCTGCACGGCCTGGGCGTGGGCCCGGGCACGCCCGTCGGGCTGTGCCTGGGGCGTACCCCCGAACTGGTCGTGGCGATGCTCGCCGTGCTCAAGGCCGGCGGCTACTTCGTCGCGCTGGACCCCGGGCACCCGCCGGCCCGGCTGGCCGACATCCTCGCCGACGCGGGCGTCGCGGTGGTGGTCAGCGACCGCCGGCACCGGGCCGGCCTGCCGCGCGCCGGGGTGGAGACCGTGCTGCTGGACGCGCACCGGGACCGGTACGCCGGCCTGCCCGACGACCGGCTGCCCGCCACGGTGGGCCCCGACGACCTCGCCTACTCCATCTACACCTCGGGATCGACCGGGCGGCCGAAGGGCGTGCTCGTGCCGCACCGGGGGCTGTGCAACGTCGTCGCCGCCCAGCGCGCGCTCTTCGGGCTGGGCCCGGACGACCGGGTGCTGCAGTGGGCGTCGCCGACGTTCGACGCGTCGGTGTTCGACGTGGCCATGGCCCTCGGCGCGGGCGCCGCCCTGCACCTCGCGCCGGCCGAGCGGGTGGCGCCGGGCCCCGACCTGCGGGACCTGCTCGCCACCGAGCGGATCACCGCGCTGACCATCACCCCGTCGGCCCTGGCGGCCGTTCCGGTCGCGGCCCTGCCGGAGCTGCGCCTCCTCGTCCTCGCCGGCGAGGCGCTGCCGGCGTCGCTGGTGCGGCAGTGGCGCGCCCCGGGGCGCCGGGTCTTCAACGCGTACGGCCCCACCGAGGCGACGATCTGGGTCTCGGTGCACGAGTGCGGCCCCGAGGACGAGGCGCCGCCCATCGGCCGGCCCATCCCGAACGTCACGGTCCGGGTGCTGGACGCCGCCGGCCGCCCGGTCGGCGTCGGCGTCCCCGGCGAGCTGCACGTCGGCGGCGTCGGGCTGGCCCGGGGGTACGCCGGGCGGCCCGACCTGACCACGCAGCGGTTCGTGCCGGACCCGTCCGGCCCGCCCGGCGCCCGCCTCTACCGCACCGGCGACCTGGTGCGCTGGACGGAGGACGGCGAGCTGCGCTTCCTCGGGCGCACCGACCAGCAGGTCAAGGTGCGCGGCCTGCGCATCGAGACCGGCGAGGTGGAGGCGGTGCTGCGCCGGCACGACGACGTGGCCGACTGCGCGGTGGTGGCCCGCGCCTCCGACGGCTCGGACGGCACGCCGGACACCCTGGTGGCGTACGTGGTGCCGGCCGGCGCGGCGCGGGTGGACGCGGAGAAGCTGCTGGCGCACTGCGCGCAGGTCCTGCCGGAGTACATGCTGCCCGGCGCCGTCGTGCCGCTCGACCGGCTGCCGCTGACCAGCAGCGGGAAGCTCGACGTGCGCGCCCTGCCGTCGCCGCGCGACCTCGCCGGGGAGCGGGCGGCGCAGGCCGAGATGACGGTCACCGAGCAGGCGGTGGCGACGCTCTGGGGCCAGGTGCTCCAGGTGGACGGCCTCGGCCCCGACGGCGACTTCTTCGCCCTCGGCGGGACCTCGATCAAGGCGACCCAGGTGGTGTCGCGGGCCCGCCGGGCGTGGCAGGTGGACCTGCCGATCCGCAGCGTCTTCGAGAACCGCACGGTGACGGCGTTCGCCGCCGCCGTGGAACAGGCACTGGCCGCCCAGATGGATGACGACGATCAGGAGGTGCAGGATGGCGACGACCAAGGCGTGGGTGCTGCATGCCACTGAGCCGGGGAGCGAGCTCACCCGCGGGCAGTTGACGCTGGAGCAGATCCCGGTGCGCCGGCCCGGTGAGGGCGAGGTCCTCGTCGAGCCGCTGGTGGGCTGCTGGGAGGCGAACATGGAGCACGCCATCTCCCGGCACCCGGTGGACGTGGCCCGGCAGCGGGGTGACGACCGGATCGTGCTCGGCACCTGCGGGGTGGTCCGGGTGCTCGCGGCCGGGCCGGGGGTGCGGGGGCTGCGCGAGGGGCAGCAGTGCCTGTGGATCCCGTTCGGGGTGATCGACCGCAACGGCTACGCCGAGCGCATCTGCGCGTACGACGCCCCCGGCTCGCCGGGGCTGCTGTGCGGCCGGTTCGTCACGGAGGCGCGGCTGCTGGTGCCGCTGCCGGAGCAGAGCCGCCACCCGATCGAGCGCTGGGCGCCGTTCGCCCGGTACTTCACGGCCTGGGACAACTGGCGGGTGGCCCGGCGCTGCTGGGAGGCCCAGGTCGACGACCACTGGGACGAGCCCCCGCTGGTCCTCGGCTGGGGCGGCGGCGTGGTCTGGGCGCAGCTGGAGCTGGCCCGGCGGGACGGCTTCCGGACGGCCATGGTCTCCGGCCGCGACAGCCGGCTGGCCGCGATCGCCGCGTCCGGCGCCACCCCGATCGACCGCCGCGAGTTCCCCGACCTCGACTACGACGTGGCGAGGGCCTCCGGCGACCCGGACGCGCTGGACCGGCACCGGGACTCCAGGCGGCGCTTCGTCGAGCGGGTGATGGAGATCAGCGGCGGCCAGGGCGTCTCGATCTTCCTGGACAACATGGGCGGCGGGCTGCACCGGGTGACGCTCCAGTCGCTGGCCCGGGAGAGCGTGCTCGCCACCGTCGGCTGGAAGCACGGCATGCGGCTGTCGAACCTGCGGGCGGTGGAGTGCATCGGCCGGCACATCCACGTGCACACCCACGCCTGGCGGTTCCAGGACTGCGCCCGGATCCGGGACGTGCAGGAGAGCACCGGCTGGTTGCCCGAGATCAACGAGCCGGTGGCCTCCTTCGACGCCATCCCGCAGCTGGCCGACGCGTACTCCCGGGACGCGTTCGACAGCTACTTCCCGCTGTACGAGGTGACGCCGGCCTGAGTCAGGGCCGGCGGACGATCAGCCGGTAGGTCACCACGAGACCGACCAGGCACCACGCGCCCATCACGAGGTACGGGGTGCCGCTGATGCCGCCGACGAGCGACTCGCGCACGCTCTGCGCCATGTACTGGAACGGGAGCACGACGTGCACGGCCTGCAACCAGCCCGGTAGCCGGTCGACGGGGAAGTTGACGGGGGAGAACATCAGCGTGACGAAGACGACGAGCTGGGTCACCAGCCCGACCGCCGCGGGCGGGAGGGCGTGGGCCAGCCCGTAACCGAGCGTGGTGGCGGTCAGGGCGACGAGCAGGGCGGCGGGGATCACCAGCGGGCTCGGGTCCAGTCGCAGGTCGAAGCGGAACGCGGCGACGACCAGCGACAGCACGAGCCCGGGCAGCGCGCCCAGGATCCACACGGTGACTCCGGCGGCGACGGAGGCCAGCGGTGGGACGGGCAGCGTCTGGTCGAACTCGAAGCTGCCCTGCAACTTGCTCTGCGCCACCATGTTCGGGGCCATCACCAGGCCGACGGTGATGAGCCCGATGGTGGGGCCGCCGGTGGCGAGGAACGCGGCGCTGGTCGCGTCCACGTCGGGCAGCAGGTACGCGAAGCCGACGATGATGCCGACGGAGAGCCCGGCGGAGACGATCGCGAAGAGCGGGAGCAGGAAGCGCAGCCGCAGCGCGTTCCAGCGCAGCAGCAGGGCGTAGCTACGGAGCCACGACATCGTTGACCTCCTCGTCGGTCGCCGGCCGGTGTTCCTCCAGGGCGAGGTAGATGTCCTCGACCCGCATCGGATAGAGCGAGAAGTCCTCGATGGCGCCGGCGCTCTGCATGCGCGCCGCCCACTCGGTGGCGGCCACCGCCCCGGCGGTGTCGAGGGCGTACACCAGCCGCTGGCGGTCGCGGCGCGGTGGCTGCGTGGCGAACGGCGGCACGGCCGGCTCCGGGCTGCCGGCCGACAGGCTGACGTCGAGCCGCAGCGCCGGCCCGGCGCCGGCGCGCAGGTCGGCGACGGTGCCCTCGGCGACCACCCGGCCGTGCGCCAGCACCGAGAGCCGGTCGAGGATCCGCTCGACCTCGGTGAGGTTGTGGGTGACGAGGAGGACGGCCGCCCCGTCGTCGGCGAGCGACCGGACCTGCTGCCACAGCAGCCGCCGGCGCACCGGGTCGACGTCGTTGCTGGGCTCGTCGAGCACGATCACCCGGCCGGGTCGCACGGCGGCGAGGCAGTACGCGGCGAGGCGCCGGACGCCGCCGGAGAGGCGCTCGGCGGGGGTGTCGGCCCACTCGGTGATGTCGAGGGCCTCGAGCAGCCGCTGGGTGGCGGCGGCCGCCTCGGCCCGGCCGGCGCCCCGGATCCGGGCGACCAGGGTGATGGCCTGGCGGGGCGTGACGCCCATCAGCGGCACCTGGGCCTGCGGCTGTACCGAGCAGACCCGGTGGGCGAACCCGGGGTCGGCGACCGGGTCGCCGTCGCCGATGCGGATGGTGCCGCTGGTCGGGCGGATCAGCCCGGCGACCTGGTTGACCAGCGTGGTCTTGCCGGCGCCGTTGTGGCCGAGCAGGCCGTAGACCTGGCCGGCGTTCACCCGGATGCTGATGTCGTCGTTGGCCCGCACCCCTCCGCGATACTCCTTGCAGACATGGTCCACGCGCAGCACCATGACATCTCCGATACTGGTCGGTATTCAGATACCGCCGAGTATGCGGAATGCGCAGATTGTGGTCAAGCGGAATGACGGGAGAGTCGCCTGATGGAACGGATGGGGCGCCAGGAGCGGCAGCGGCAGAACCGCAACCGCCTGCTCGACGCGGCGCAGCGGCTGCTCGCGGAGCGGGGACCGGCGGCCTCCCTGGACGACATCGCCGCGGCGGCCGGCCTGACCAAGGGCGCGGTCTACTCCAGCTTCCGCAACAAGGAGGACATCATCCTCGCCCTGCTGGACCGGCAGCTCGACATCATCGGCACCGACCTGACCGCGGTGACCACGGGCGAGACCGACATGGTGCAGGCGTTCGCCGCCCTCAGCTCGGCCAACTCGACCGGCGACCGGGCCGGGGAGAACGCCGACTTCGCGCTGCTCATGATGGAGTTCTGGATCGCGGCCATGCGCAACCCTCGGGTGCGCCCCCGCTACATCGAGGCGCTGCGCCGCACCCGCGCCGGCATCGCCGCCCACCTGGCGGCCCGGGCCGACGGGCCGGATCCGGCGCTGGTGGCGCGTACGGCGACGCTGCTGCTGGGGCTCGACATCGGGCTGAGCATCCAGCGCCTCGTCGATCCCGAGTCGGTGCCGGAGACCTGGTACGCCGAGGCGTTCGAGCTGCTCGTCGGGCCGCTGTCCGACGACGCCCGGCGGGCCGACGGCGCCGGTGACTGAGCCCCCGCCGACGCGGGGGCGGGGCCGCCGCCCGCGCCGGGATCGAGTGACGGCCGTCGTTGCCCCGGTCGCGTCGGCTGGCATAGGGTTCGTGCGGTACCAGTGATCTCATCGACCGGTTCGTGACGGGGAGACGCGGGATGAGTTTCGAGGCGGAGCAGTACGTCGTCGTCCGCAACGCGGAGGAGCAGTACTCGATCTGGCCGGGGGACCGGCCGGTCCCGCAGGGGTGGCGGACGATGGAGGTCCGCGGCTCGCGCGAGGAGTGCCTGACCCACATCGAGAACGTCTGGACGGACATGCGCCCGGCCAGCCTGCGGGCGGCCGCAAGCGTGGCCTGACCGGTCGGCGGCGCGCCGCCCGCCGCGGTCGCCCCCGGG
>NZ_JBSGDY010000212.1:0-8931 GCF_053602615.1 Micromonospora sp. NPDC004336 | reverse complement strand
GATTCTATGGCTCGCCCACCCCCTCCGACTGCCGATCGCGCAGCTCAGCCCACGCGGACCGGGGTGCGGACGACATGGTGCGCCCGGGCGGCGCGCTCCAGCCAGGCCAGCTCCTCCAGGTTGCGGCGCAGCGCGTCCTCGCCGTACTCGGACAGCGGCGCGGCGCTGACCACGGCCGCCAGCCCGGCGGCCCGCACCGCGCGTACCGGCGCGCCGTCCATCCCCGCGGTCGCGGCGAGCAGGGCCGCGTCGGCCTCGCGTACGACGCCGTGCAGCCACACACCGGTGTCCGGGGCCGCCGGCGGACCGGCGGGCGCGAGGTCAGCCGTCGAACTCATCCCACTCCTCCCTCCGGGCGGCCCGCCGGGCGACCCGGGGGCGGCGCTCCGCCTCCACCTGCTCCGGGTCCCGGGGGCCGGGTTCGACCGGCGGTCGCGCCCGCGAGCTGAGCCAGGGGTCGTGCTCCCACCAGTCGATGCCGATCTGCCGCGCCGTGTCGACGGAGGCGATGACCAGCCGCAGCTTGAGCGTCAGCAGCTCGATGTCGAGCAGGCTGACCCGGATGTCGCCGGCGATCACGATGCCCCGGTCGAGCACCCGTTCGAGGATGTCGCCGAGGTTGGCCGGCTCGTGCCCGGCGGGCAGGACCTGGCCCGAGTTCTGCACCACCGGTGGCGGCTGCACGGTCATCTCAACCCACCTCGCCCTTCCCGCGTTGGTAGCGCCGCACCCGCCGGTAGCCGAGCAGGCCGCCCTCCAGGTCCAGCTCCACCTCGTAGAGGCCGAGCAGGTCGGTGGAGGCGGGGATCCGGCGGTCCTCGACGACCTCCACCCCGACCAGCCAGCCGTCCCGCACCGACTTCAGCGAGGTGGTCCCCACGGGGTTACGCTCGGTCAGCTCGACGATCTGCCGCAGCCCCTCGCGGGCGGCCTCGGCCGCAGAGATCGGTTCGAGGTACTCCTCCTCGTCGTCGTACCGGTCGTCGTCCGGCTCGTTCCTACGCGCCCGGCCGCCGTCGCCTCGGATCCGGTCCGCCATGCCGCTCACCCCCCTCGCCGTCGTCGCGCGGCGTCCGCCGCGTCCGTTCCGTGCCGGCGCGCCGCCGGGGCCCGCCGGCGCCGCGCCGGGCCCCGACGCCGCTCGGATCGCGGGTCCGGCCCCGGTCGCCGGCCGAGCCCTGGCCACCCTGCTCGCGGCCCGAGCCCCGGTCGCGGCCCGAGCCCCGGCCGTGGTCCCGGCCCCGGTCCCGGGCCGCGCCCTGGTCCCGGGTACGGCCCTGGTCCCGGGTACGGCCCCGGTCGCGGGTCGGGGGCGGCGCCGGCTGACCGGTTCCGCCGGTCAGCCGCGCCAGCACCTGCTGCTGCCCCGCGTCCCGCTCCGCGGCGCTGATCTCCCCGGCGGCCTCCGCCGCGTCCAGCGCCTCCAGCTCGCGTCGCACGTCGACCGGGTTGCGCTGCCGCGACTCCGCCTCCCGGGCGATCACCTTGACCACCGCGGTCAGCCCCCGCACCGGGGCGTACGGCAGCGTCAGCAGCGCCCAGAGGACGTCCACCGCTCACTGCACCAACTGGTGGGCGCTGACGAAGTCGTACGGGGCGAGCGGGCCGAGCAGCCGCGTCCGCGTCGACTCCCGGCGCTGCTCGGCGTACTCCTCGACGGCGGCGACGAAGTCGTCCTCCCGGTCCCGCTCGACCAGGAAGGCGACGTTCACCGCGTCCAGCTCGTTGCTCGGCGGCCGGGGCGCGCTCGCCACGACGAGCGGGTCGAGCTGGTCGACGAGCTGCCGGCTCTCCGCCTCCCGGCGCAGCTCCACCGCCTGGCTGATCATCTCGCCGAGCCGGATGCGCTGCGGTCGGGTCGCCGCCTCCGGCTGCCCGCGCACCTGGTCGGCCAGTTCGGCCGCGCCCGGGTTGTCCGCCAGCACCCCCGCGATCAGGTTCTGCTCGACGTAGCGGCCGTGCACGACGTACTGGATGTGGCCCTCGAACTCGTCGAGGGCGGCGGCGAACCGCTCGTGGTGCGCCTCCAGCAGGTCGGCCACCGCGTCCGGCCCGGTGACCACCGTGCCGAAGCGCACCGGCAGCACCGGGGCCACGGCCGCCGTGCCGTCCACCAGTTCCTGGTACGCGGTCAGGTCCGCCGGGCGGCCGATCGGCTCGGTCAGGCTGACCTCGCTGACCAGCGCGGCCAGCTCCCCGTGGCGGATCGCCGCCACCTCTCCGGGCGGGTCGCCGACCCCGGCGGCGTCCGGGGTCGGCTCCACGTCGGAGGGCACGATGCCGTAGATGAACAGCCCGGTCTCCTCGGCCATCTCAGCGCTCCTCGTCCCGGCGCCGCCGGGGTCGATCCCGATCCCGATCGCGGTCGCGATCCCGGTCGCGGTCGCGGTCGCGGGAGTCGGAGCCGAGCTCGTCCACGGCGTCCTTGACCGCGCCGCCGATCGCGCCGACGGTCCGGCCGATCCCGGAGACCGCCTTGCCGGCGCCGACCGCTCCGGACGCGCCCTCGACCAGGTCGGGCAGCCCCTTCTGGTTCTTCGGGGTGATGTCGAACCGGTCGACCGCCTCGGCGAAGCGCAGGTACGTCTCCACGCTGGCGATGACGATCCGGGCGTTGATCTCCAGCAACTGGATGCCGACCACGGCGACCGACACCTGCGCGTCGATCACCACGCCCTTGTCCAGCACCGTCTCCACCACGTCGGCCAGGCTGCCGCCCGACCCGCCGCGCTCCAGTGCGCCGCCGGCCTGCCCCTCGGTGGTCGCGATGGTCATTCGCGCTCCTCCCGTCGACGGCGGACGACGGGCCGGCGGGGCGCCTCCGGGGACCGCCGCGACCGGGGCTCCTCCCGGGGCCGGGGCTCCTCCCGGGGCTGCGGGCGGCGGGCCCGCTCCGGGGCGCGGCGACGCGGCGGCTGCTCCTCCTCCGGTTCCTCCTCCTCGTACTCGTCGTACTCGCCCTCGTCGTACTCGTCCTCGTACTCCTCCTCCGGCGGGCGGCGGCGCTGGGGCGGGCGGCGGCGGCCGCGCTCGGCGGGCCGGCGCTCGCCGCGCGGCTCCTCCTCGCCCTCGTCGCCCTCCTCGGCCTCCTCCTCCGGCTCGGGCTCGCGGCGGCCGCGCTGCTCACGCTCCGGCCGCCCGCGCTCCTCGCGCTCGCGCCCCTCCTGCTCCTCGCGCTCGTGCTCCTCCTGCTCCTCGCGCAGGGCGGTCTCGTGGTCCCGGACCACCTGCGAGTCCTCGATCTCCCCGCGCCAGCCCTGCACCGACTCCGGGTCGAGGACGGTCTGGGTCATCACGTGCCGGACGAAGTGCTTCAGCTCCAGCCGGACGCGGCGGCCCTGGGCGCGCCACAGGTTGCCGGTGTGCTCGAAGAGCCCCTGGGGGTGGTATTCCAGCACCACCAGGATCCGGGTCAGGTCGGGCGACAGCTCGTGGAAGCTGACCGTGCCGTCGACGGAGCCCTTCTCGCCCTTGGAGCGCCAGTGGATCAGCTTGTCCGGGATCTGCCGGACGATCGTGGACTCCCAGGTGCGGTGCGACCAGAAGACCTGCGCCTTCCAGGTCAGCTTCTCGTCCGCCTCCGTGTCCACGTTCTCGACCTTCTTCATGAAGCTCGGGAAGTCGCCGAACTGCGTCCACTGGTTGTACGCGACCCGGACGGGCACGCCGACCTCGATCGCCTCGACGATGTTGGTGACCTTGACCTTCTTGCCGCCGCCCTTGCCGCCCTTGCCGCCCCTGCCGAGAGCCGACATCACCTTCTCCTTACCGCCGGCCAGTCCGGCATGGACCATCGCCTTCACCGGTGAGCCGCCCTCGGCCAGCTTCTGCGCCCCCGTCGCGGCGGCGAGCAGGCCGGGGCCGCCGCCCTGCTTCGCGTAGTCGCTGAGTCGACCGGTCGCGCCGGTGATCCGCTCGGTCACCACCTGCACGGCCCGCTCGCCGATGGCGCTCGCCAGGTTGCGCGCCTCGCCGGCGAGCTGGCCCCGCACCTTGTCGCCGAGGCCGCCGGGGTTCGTCGTCTCCGCCATGTCACCGCCCCCGCTGCTCGGTGTCGGTGTCGGTCCCGGCGTCGTCGGCGCCCCGGTCCCGGCTCTGCCGGTCCCCGTCGTCCGACCGGTCGTCGTCCGACCGGTCAGGCGCGCCCGCGCCGCCCTTGCGGCGCAGCGCGTCGGCCGAGCCCCGCAGCTTGCCGCTGATCGCGTCGATGCCGCTACCGGCGGCGGCGGTCGCGGCCGCCTTCGAGGCCGAGGCGAGCGGCCCGCCGAGGCGGCCGAGGTTCGTCAGGTGGGGGGACGACTGGAGCAGGTTGCCACCCGCCTTCAGCAGCCCGCCGGGCTCCCGGCTCGCGCGGCCGGCCGCGACCGCCGCCGCCAGGGTGAGGGCGGTACGCAGCTTGCGCCGGCGGCCGAGCAGATAGCCGAAGCCCACCGCGAGCCCGATTCGTGCTCCGCTGTTCATCAGTTCTCCTTCGCTCCCCAGAGCGGCGGACACCTGACGGCTGTGGTCGAAAGAATGGCCGCCGGGGATCAGCACGTGCCGGACCGCAATCAGGTGTCCCGTTCAATCGGACCCGGCGGGCAGTACCCGTTGCCCTATCGGCGAAACATTTCCGCCATTCGCCCGCGGACAATTTCCGAAGCTCACGCAGCGGACCTCTTCAACCGCGCAAACCGGTCAGTGATGCCGCAACGAGCAGGGAGAACTCAGGGCGTGAGAAATTGACGAATCGTCGTCAGAATGCCGGCGGCGTCGAATCCAGGCACATCTCGGCGCGCACCCTGCCGGCGTCCTCGCGCAATTTAGCCCCGCACTTTTCGAGCACCGACAGCGCCCCGTGGTTGTCGGTCGTGGTCTCCGCCACGACTAGCCCCATACCGGCCGCCGCGGCCTCGTTCAACAACTCGCGCAGGGCGGCCGGGCCGATGCCCTGGCCCCGGGCGGACCGGCCCAGCCACATCCCGGTCTCGACGGTGCCCGGCTCGTCGCGACGGCTCATCCGGATCATGCCGACCACCTCGCCGCCGGCGAGGATGGCGTACATCTGGGTGCCGGTCGGGCCGGTCAGGCCGCCGAAGCTCGCCCGGTGGAACTCGCGGAACGCCTCCCGGCGGGCGTGCGACCAGCCGGCCGGCGCCTCCACCGGCGGCATCACGTCGCCGGGCTCCGCCTCGGCCGCCGCTACGGAGAGCAACGGCTCCAGGTTCCGCTCGTCCACCGGCTCCAACCGGACCGTTCCCGCCACGTGCCGCAGTCTGCCGCCCCCACCGGCCCGAGTCCACCCCATCGGGCACCGACTGGCGGTCCGGCGGAAGGTACGGGCCGGTCGGACCGCATCGTGTTCCGCCTCACGCTCCGCTGTCGCTCGCCCGCTCCGCCGCCCGCGCACCCGACGTCGGCGTCACGGCGGGCCGACGCTTGGGACGTCGCTGCGCGTCGACACCGCCGGCCCGCTTCGGGCGTCACTGCCCGTCGGCGTCGCCGGCCGGCTTCCGCGTCACCGCCCGTCGGCGTCGAACTCGCAGAGCACGACGGAGGCGTCGTCGGCGGGCTTGTGCCGGCGCAGCCGGTCCGGGTGGTCCCGCTCCGCGGCGCGGACGCGGTCGACCAGGGCGCCGGGCCCCTCGGCGCTCGCCACGTCCAGCAACCCCGCCCAGTCCAGGAGGCCGAACTGCTCCACCAGCGCCGACGCGCCGTCGCTGAGCAGCGCGGCCCGGCGTACCGCACCGGGCCCCCGCAGCGGCAGCGTGCCGGTCACGGCGTGGAACGCCGCGTCCGGGTCGGCGGCCGCCACCCAGTAGCCGTGGGTCCGGTTCATCCGCTCCCGCTGCACGGCCACCGCCTGCCGGAACCGGGTGGTCCGGTCGGCCGATCCGGCCGGCACCGCCGCGACCGTGGCCCGCAACTCCGCCGTCGCGGTCGCCAGCCGGTCGTCGGTCACCACGCCGACCCGCCCGCCGGCGTCCAGCACCAGCGGGCTGTCGCAGAGCACCAGGTAGTCGAGGTGGTCGCCGCCGTCGCGCAGCAGGCAGACCGTGCTCGACGGGGTGCCCGGATGGTCCAGGTCGCACACGTCGCCGTGGTCGGAGCGGACGGCCAGGATCGCCGCCGCCAGGTTGCTCATCAGCGTCGCCGTCGGGCGGGCCGCCTCCGCGAGCCCCAGCCGGGCCGCGAGGTGCCGGACGTACCAGGACGGCCCGTGCACGCAGCCCGTGTCGAAGCCCTCCGGCACGGTCGCGCCATCCAGCACGCCGACCAGCGGCCCGATCCGGAAGACCAGGTCCTCGTTGACCGGCCGGCCGGGCGGCGGCGCGGACGCGGAGCGTACCCGCATCGTCCGCGCCGCCCCGACGACCCGGGTCGCCTCAGCGGCGACGGAGGTCGTCGGCGGCCTCATGCGCCTGCCCCTGCACCTGGTGGGCGGCCGAGCGGCCCTGTTCCCGTACGGCGGACGCGCCGTGGACGGCGGTGGAACCGACCGCCCGGGCCGCGTGCTGCGCCGGCTCGCGCAGGTTGTGGCCCATCTCGTGGCCCATCTCGCGGCCCATCTGGCCGGCCTGCTCGCGCAGGTGTCCGGCCTGTGCGCGCAACTGGTCGGAGTGCTCGCTCACCATCTCCCTGGCCTGGCCGGCCCAGTGTCGCTCGGGGCGGCTGGGCGGGATCAGCGACGAGACCAGCAGCCCGGCGCCGAAGGCGATCAGGCCGGCGGCGAGGGGATTGCCCTGGGCGTGCTCCCGGGACTGCTGCCCGAGCGAACGCGCCTCGTCCCGCACCGACGTCGCGGCGTGCGACACCTGCTCCCGGGACTGCTCCCCGAACGCCCGCGCCGAACCGCTCGCCTGCGACATCCGCTGACCGGCCGCGTGTGACATCCGCTGACCGACGCCGTGCCCATCCGACTGCACGCCCATCACCTTCTCCCTGGCCCGGGTGAACGCGCCGCGGGCCTGCCCGACGCGGTCACCGGCGATCCGTCGCGGGTTGACCTTGTCGGCCAGCGCGTCGACGTCGCTGCTCAGTTCGTTCCGGGTGTTCTCGATCTCCCACCGGATCCGGTCCGGATCGTTGGACATGATCTGCTCCCTCCCGGCTGGTTCACCGGCCTCGCATGGCGTTCGGCATCTCCCGGGCGGTCTGTCTCGTACGGGGCAGCACGGCGCGCAGCTCCGCCATCTTCGTCCGCGCGTTGGCGAGCAGACCACCGGTGACCGCGGCCCAGATGACCGCCACGATCAACGCGGCCCAGCCCTGGTCCATCACGTTCGACAGCCCCCACCAGAGCGCGTACGACACGAACAGCACCGTCAGGAAGCCGGCCAGCGCGGCACCGCCGAACATCCCGCCGGCCTTGCCCGCCCGGGTCGCCTCCTCGCGCAGCTCCGCCTTGGCCAGTTCGATCTCCTTGCGGACCAGCGTGGAGACGTCCCGGCTCACGTCGCCGAGCAGCTCACCGACGGACGCCTGGGTCCGCTCCTTCTCCGGGGCGCTCACGGCGCCACCCCGCCCGGGATGTCCGGGCCCTGCCGGTCGGGCGGCGAGGCGTTACGCACCCGGGCCATCCCGGTGTACGCCTCCTCGCGCGGGTACGTCTCGCCGCGCGGATACGCCTCCTCGGCCCGGTAGGGCGCCTCGACCGACCGGTCGTACGGCCGCGGCCCGCTGGCGGTCGGCGCGGCGGCCGGCGGCGTCTGCTGGCCCGCGCCGCCCCGCCGTCCGTCGCCGGAGGCGGTGAGGTTCCGGGTGAGCCGCCCGACCAGCATGCCGGCCACGGCCGCGCCGGTCAGGAAGGTGCCCGGGTGCCGCCGCGCGTACGACCGCACCTCGTCGAACACCGCGCCGGGCTCGCGTTCGTCGAGCCAGCCGGCCGCCTGCTGGGCGGCGTCGGCCGCGCGGCGGACGAGCTGGGCCGCCATGCCGGAGTCGTCGCTCCGCTCCGCCATCGAGTCGAGTTCGCGCCCGATGCCGCGCAGCCCCTCGGCGGCCCGCCGCTGCTGGTTATGGGCCTGGTCACGCAGCTGCGTGGTGGCTTCGCCGGTGAGGTTACGCGCCTGCCGCCGGGCCTCCGAGGCCACGTGTCCGCCATGTTCGGCGGCGGCGTGCGCCATCTGGCCCCCGGCCTGGGTCGCGTGATGCCCGACCCGGGACGCTTCGTGTCGGGCCTGCTGCCCGGTGCCGGCACCGTCCGGTGGCCGGCTCGGGTTGATTCCCGTCATCGCCCGCTCCCTCCGTCGGCCCAGGCCGCAGGGTCACGGCCCGGAACGTGAACCGGCCGCGGGACGCGGCTCGGAACGTCACCCGCCTACCCGCGCGGCACGCCGGCATTCCGTCCCGGCGGCCGGGGCAGGATCGGGATCCGGACCAGTGGCCACTGTCCGGGGCGGAACGGCCGACGCGTGCGGAAACGGTCGACGGCGACGGCCAGGCACCGGAGGGCGATCCGCCGGGCACCACGCCGTCCGGCGACGGCGGCGAGCGAGGGGCGGGCGGCCCTCAGCGACGGCGACGCACGGAAGGCGGGCCGACGGCGACGCGCGGAGGCGGGCCGACGGCGACGGGCGCCAGCGGGCGGCCGGCGGAGGGCGATGGGCGGGGGCGGGCTGCTGGGGGAGGCGCCCCTCAGCGGCGGCGGTTGCGGGCCCGGGAGGAGCGGAGCCGGCGCAGCCGCCCGACCAGCACCGGATCGGCGGCGAGCGCCGCCGGGTTGTCGAGCAGCGCGTTCAGCAGTTGGTAGTAGCGGGTGGCGGAGAGGCCGAAGGTGTCCCGGATGGCCTGTTCCTTGGCGCCGGCGTGCCGCCACCACTGCTGCTCGAAGGCGAGGATGCCGCGCTCCCGCTCGGTGAGCCCGACGTCCGGCCGGTCACCCGCGGCCGGGTCGGTCCCCGGCACCGCCGCCCCGGCGCGACCCGGGGCCGGGTCCGCCTCGGGGGTCGC
>NZ_JBSGDY010000211.1:0-9029 GCF_053602615.1 Micromonospora sp. NPDC004336 | reverse complement strand
CGGGCGTGCCCCGCCCGCGCGCGGCCGACGCGACGCCGGCCTGACCGCCCGCCCGCCGACGCGACGCCGGCCTGACCGACCGCCCGCCGACGGCACGCGGGCCGGGCGCACACGCGCCGACCGCACGCGACGCCGACCTGACCCCGCACGCCGGACGACCGCACGCGACGCCGGCCTGACCGCCCGCCCGCCGACGGCACGCGGGCCGGGCGCCCGCCCGCCGGGGGGCGGCGGCGCGTGGGTGGTCAGCGGGGCGCGTCGACCGGGAGCCGGGAGACGATGTGCCGGGCGATCTCCAGCGAGCTGGTCGCGGCGGGGGAGGGCGCGTTCAGCACGTGCACCTGCCGGTCCGCCTCGACGATCAGGAAGTCGTCGACCAGCCCGCCGTCGGGCAGGATCGCCTGGGCGCGGACGCCGGCGCCGGCCCGCACGATGTCGGCCGGGGTCAGCTCCGGCACCAGCCGGGCCAGGCTCGCGGCGAACCGCTTCTTCGACAGCGACCGGGCCACCTCGGTCAGCCCGTAGCGGTAGTGGCGGCGGCCCAGCGCCCACAGGCCCCGGTAGGTCAGCTCGTCCCAGATGTCGCGCGGGCTGATCCGGCCCCAGGAGTAGCCCTCCCGGGCGGTCGCCAGCACCGCGTTCGGGCCGGCGTGCACGCTGCCGTCGATCATCTTCGTCAGGTGCACGCCGAGGAACGGGAACTGCGGGTCCGGCACCGGATAGATCAGGCCCCGCACCAGGCCCTGCCGCTGCGGCACCAGCTCGTAGTACTCGCCGCGGAACGGCACGATCCGCACCGGCGTCGGCACCCCGGCCAGCCGGGAGATCCGGTCGGCGTGCAGGCCGGCGCAGTTGACCAGGACGTCCGCGACCACCTCGCCCCGGGTGGTGCTCACCACCACACCCTCCGGCCGGGTGGCCACGGCCGTGACCTCGGTCTCCGTCCGCAGGTCCGCGCCGCCCGCCGCGAGCAGCTCGGCGAGCTTGCGGCAGACCGCCCCGAAGTCGACGATGCCGGTCGACGCGACGTGCAGCGCGGCGACGGCCGCCACGTGCGGCTCGTGCTCGGCCGCCTCGGCGGCCTCGATCAGCCGCACCGGCAGGCCGTTGGCGAGGGCGCGCTGGTGCAGGTCGTGCAGTCGGGGCAGCTCCGCGGCGTCGGTGGCGACGATCAGCTTCCCGCAGATGTCGTACGCGATCCCGTGCCGCTCGCAGAACTCGACCATCGAGGCGCTGCCGGCCTTGCACATGGTGGCCTTCAGGCTGCCCGGCTTGTAGTAGACGCCGGCGTGGATGACGCCGGAGTTGTGGCCCGTCTGGTGGGCCGCCCAGCCGGCCTCCTTCTCCAGCACGGTGACCTGGTCCCCGGGCCGGTCGGTCATCAGCCGGTGTGCCACGGCGAGCCCGACGATGCCGCCACCCACCACCACGAACCTGGTCATCTCATCTCCCCTGCCGACGCCGCGACCGATGGTAACCACACGGACCCGCGCGCCCGACTCGCGGACGACCCGCCCGGTTGGCCTAGACTGCTCCGGGTCCATCACTCTGGGGGTCACATGTCTGAGGTCATCGCGCTCGGCCAGCCCACGGTCGGCGAGGCCGAGCTCGCCGCCATCGCCGAGGTCTTCGCCTCGGGCTGGCTCGCCGGCTCCGGGCCCACCTGCCGCCGCTTCGAGGAGCGCTTCGCCGCCACCGTCGGCACCCGGCACGCCCTCGCCACCAGCAACTGCGGCTCGGCGCTGCACCTCGCGCTGCTCACTCTCGGTGTCAAGCCGGGCGACGAGGTGATCGTCGGCGACTACACCTTCCCGGCCACCGGGCACTCCGTGATGTGGACCGGCGCCAAGCCGGTCTTCGCCGACGTGCGGCCGGACACCTGGACGGTCGACCCGGCCGCCGTCGAGGCCGCCGTCACCCCGCGCACCGTCGGCATCATCGCCGTCGACGCGTTCGGCCAGCCCGCCGACTACGACGAGCTGCGCGCCATCGCCGACAGGCACGGCCTGTTCCTCGTCGAGGACGCCGCCTGCTCCGCCGGCGCCACCTACAAGGGCCGGCCGGCCGGCAGCCTCGCCGACGTCGCCACCTTCAGCTTCCACGGCCGCAAGGGCATCACCGCCGGCGAGGGCGGGGCCTACGTCACCGACCGCGACGACCTCGCCGCGCACGCCCGCAAGCTGCACACGTACGGGGTGGAGGGGGCGCTCACCCGCGCCGAGCTGTCGCACCTGCCGATCCCGACGTTCACCGAGCTGGGCTACAACTACCGGCTCTCCGACATCTCCGCGGCGATCATGCTCGCCCAGCTCGACCGGCTGCCGGACCTGCTGGCCGCGAAGCGCCGCACCGCGGCCCGCTACGGCGAGCTGCTCAAGGACCACGAGCTGATCACCACCCCGTACGAGGCGCCGGACCGCGAGCACCCCTGGCAGTCGTACGTCGTCACGCTCGACCCCTCGGTCGACCGGGGCGCGGTGGCGCTGGAGTTGCGGCAGCGCGGCGTGCAGTGCACCTTCGGCACGTACGCCTCGCACGCCCAGCCGCTCTACGGCCAGACCACGCCCTGCCCGGTCTCGGCGGACCTGTTCGCCCGGCACCTGGCGATCCCGATGCACGCCAACCTCACCGACGCCCAGGTCGAGACCGTCGCGGCCACGCTGGTAGACGTCGTCAACACCGCGGCCACCAGCCGCTGACCCCCAGGAAGGACACGCTCCGCCATGTCGAAGCAGACCGTCTTCATCACCGGAGGCGCGGGTTTCATCGGCCTGCACGTGGTGCCGATGCTGTTGGAGAAGGGCTACCGGGTCCGCATCTTCGACAACATGTTCCGCGGTGACCGGGACCGCGTCGCGGAGCTGGTCGCGACCGGCGACGTCGAGCTGATCGACCAGGACGTCCGCTACGGCGGCGCCGTGCACGCGGCCATGAAGGGCTGCGACTACGTCATCCACCTGGCGGCGGTCTCGATCAACAAGAGCCAGGCCGACCCGTACGAGTCGATCGACATCAACATGGTCGGCAACCACAACGTCTTCGCCGCCGCCGCCGACCACGGCGTGAAGCGGCTGGTCTTCGCGTCGTCGGCGTCGGTCTACGGCGACCCGAAGAAGCTGCCGATGCACGAGGACGACCGGCTCGACCCGCTCACCCCGTACTGCATCTCGAAGCGGGCCGGCGAGGACCTGCTCGGCTTCTACCAGCGCAGCAAGGGCCTGAACTGGATCGCCCTGCGGTTCTTCAACGTCTACGGCCCGGGCCAGAAGCCGACCGCCTACTACACCTCGGTGATCAACCACTTCGTGAAGCGGCTCAAGAACGGCGAGCCGCCGGTCATCGACGGCAAGGGCGAGCAGTCGATGGACTTCATCCACGTCCACGACATCGCCCGCTCCGTGGTCGCCGCGATGGAGGCCGAGCAGGGCAACGTGCCGGTCAACATCGGCACCGGCATCGACACCTCGATCGCCACCCTGGCCGAGATCCTGATCAAGGCCGTCGGCGTGGACGTGCAGCCGCAGTTCAACCCGCGCGAGGTGCTGGTCAGCCGCCGCGCGGCCGACATCACCCGGGCCCGCGAGGTGCTCGGGTGGGAGCCGACCATCGCGGTCGAGGACGGCATGACCGACCTCATCAAGACCGAGGTCGCGTGACCCAGCCGCCGTCCGCCGGGGGCCCGTCGTCGCACGGGCTCCCGGCGAACCCGTACAACCCCCACGCCTGGGTCATCGGCGAGCCGGTGATCGGCGCCGGGACGTGGATCGGCGCGTTCACCGTCATCGACGGCTCCGGCGGGCTGACCATCGGCGCCGGCTGCGACATCAGCTGCGGCGCGCAGATCTACACCCACTCCACGGCGCGGCGTTGCGTGTCGGGTCGTGCCCATGATTCGGTGGACCGGGCGCCGGTGGTGATCGGCGACCGGGTCTTCATCGGGGCGAACGCGACCGTGATGATGGGCGTCACCATCGGTGACGGCGCCGTCGTCGGCGCGGGCGCCGTGGTCACCAAGGACGTGCCACCGGGGGCGGTCGTGACGGGCGTCCCGGCCCGGGTGGTCTCCACAGTCGAGTTGGACGGCGGCGATGTCCGGTTCGTCCCTGTCGCGGATAGCTAGGAGCGCCCCTCCCGTGCGTATCGCAGTCGTCAACAACTTCTTCCCGCCGCGCGCGGGCGGAAGCTCGCACCTGTCCGAGTCGCTCGCCAAGGGCTACGCCGCCGAGGGGCACGACGTCCTGGTGCTCACCGCCGCCTACCAGGACGCCCCCGCGGTCGAGGAGCGCGACGGGCTGCGCATCGTCCGCCTCCCGGCGTGGATGCTGCCGCAGACCCGGCTGGCGGTGAGCTTCGACATCTCGTTCACCAGCCGGCCCACCCTGCTGCGCCACGTCCGCAAGCTGCTCGACGAGTTCCGGCCGGACGTCATCCACCAGCACGGCCAGTTCTTCGACCTGACCTGGGCGACCGCGCTCTACGCGCGCAAGCGCGGGGTGCCGGCGCTGCTGTCCATCCACACCCGGCTGGAGAACCCGCAGGCCCGCTACGCCAAGGTGTTCCGCGGGCTGGACGCCACCATGGTCAAGCCGTTCATGCGGCGGTCCAGGCCGCGGCTCGTGGTGATGGACGTGCTCATGCAGGAATACATCGAGGCCCGCTACCGGGGCGCCCACTCGGGCCTGGTGCCGATCCCGGTCGGCGTGGACCCGGACTGGGTCGTCGGCGGCAACGCCCAGCGGGTCCGCGAGCGCCACGACCTGGGCACCTCGCCGGTGATCCTGTCGGTGGGGCACGTGATCCCGCTGCGCGACCGGATCGCGCTGGTCGAGGCGCTGCCCGCGGTGCTGGCCCGGGTGCCCGACGCGAAGCTGCTCGTCTGCGGCCAGGTCTACTACGGGGTCTTCGCGGAGCGGGCCCGCGCGCTCGGCGTCGAGCACGCCGTCATCGCGGCCGGCAAGGTGCCCAAGAGCGAGATCCCCGACTACCTGGCCGCCGCCACGGTGGAGTCGCACGAGCAGGGGCTCGGCCTCGGCACGGCGACGCTGGAGGCGATGGCGGCGGGCGTGCCGGTGGTGGCGCCCGCGCGGGCGGACAACTTCCCCGGCATCTCGCTGCGCGACGGCGAGAACGTGCTGCTCTGCCGGCCCGGCGACGTGCCGGGCCTGGCGGAGCGGCTGATCGCCGCGCTGACCGACCCGGCCCTGGCCAAGCAGATCGGCGTCAACGGCCAGGCGCTCATCCGGGAACGCTTCAGCCTCGACCGCGTGCTGCACCGGCACCTCGAGGTGCTCGGCGAGATGGCGGCCGGCCGCCGCCGCTGACCGTACGCCCGACGACGGCGCCCCCGACCAGCAACATGGTCGGGGGCGCCGTCGTTCGTTGGTGCTCGGGCGGACCGGACCCCCGCGACGATCCGGTGCCGTCGCCCGGTCCAGGGCCGTCGCCCGGCGCGGCGGCGGCGCGGCGTGGCCCTGGCGGCGGTGGTCGTCGCCCGGCGCGGGGGCGGTACAGCCAGGGCCCGGGCGGCGGTGGCCGTCGCCCGGGCGGGACGGATCAGCGCGTGGTGACCGGCGCGGCGGCCCGGTCGGCGGCGGAGCGGGGCGCGGGGACCGGCTCGACCGCCACGGCCGCTGCCTCGTCGTCGGGGAGCGCGTCGGCGGGCGTCCCCCGGCGGAGCTGCCGCATCCCGGACAGGGCGGCGATTCCGGCGGCGAGCAGGTCCGCCACCGTGAAGATCAGCCGCGAGGCGAGCGCGATGCCCGTCGCCGCGCCGATGCCGCCGGCGTCGACGAGGAAGGGCGCCATGGTGGCGACCAGCACGGCCTCCCGGACGCCCAGCCCGGAGGGGGAGAGGAAGGCGAACATCCCGACGGTCATCGCGATGGCGAACGAGCCGATGCTGCGCAGCAGGCCGCCGAGGCCGGGAGCGGCCTGCGCGTTGGCCAGCAGCCACAGGTGCACGCCGAACAGCGTGTAGCCCAGGGCGCTCCAGCCGACCACCCGGAGCACGCCGGGCAGCGTCAGCTTGTGCTGGAGCGGCGGGCGGCGCAGCACCTTGAGGGTGAGCTGGATCAGCCGGGTGAGCACCGCCGGGATGGCGCAGATCAGGGCGATGGGGAAGAGCACGGCGACGATGTAGAGCGCCACCCGGACCGGCTCCGCGTACTCGGCCCCGGTCTCGGCGGTCGCATCGAGCAGGGAGGGCAGGCTGAGCAGGCCGACGCCGAGCGCGGCGACCACGCCGAGGCCCAGCGCGACCAGCGTGGCCAGGAAGGCCCGCGCGCGCGGCAGGCCGGCCCGCCGGCCCAGCTCCATCTGCAGGACGTACGCCCACACGCTGCCCGGGATGTACTTGCCGAGCTGCCCGACCATGCAGATCCGCAGGGCGGCGGGAACGGACACCTTGTGCTCCAGGTCCGCCGCGGCGGCCCGCCACGCCATCGAGTTGGCGAACATCCCGGCGAGCACCGCCAGCACGGCGAGCACCACCGACGGCCACGCCAGGTCGAGCCAGGTCTGCCGGACGTCCGGCCACTGACTGACGACGCTCCAGGTCATGCCCGCGGCGATCGCCGCGATCACGACGATGCGTACCCCCAGGGAGAGCCAGCGGGACCGGCTCTTCGCCGCGCCGGCCCCCCCGGCCGGTGCGGTCACCGTTTCGACCTGGGTCGAGGTCTCTGCCACGGCCGTCCTGCCTCCGCGTCGCCCTGACCCGTCAGGGTCGCCTGCACAATTCGCCGAGACTAGCGCAGGGCGGTGGTTACCACGAACCCAGGCCGGCGGCGAGTCGGGGCCCGGGCCGGGCGTGCGCGGACTCTCCCCGAGGCGGTCCAGATGTGCCGGGCCCCTCCCGCGCTGCTACGGTCTGCACGCTGCCCCACACCCCAAGGAGAGCTCCTGTGATCCCGATTTCCGTCGTCAAGCTGGACGAGGCGGCCGAACGGTTGGCGGTCGAGGTGATCCGTTCGGGCGTCATCGCGCAGGGACCGATGGTGGCCCGCCTGGAGCGCGAGTTCGCCGACCTGGTCGGCGTCGAGCACGCGGTGGCCGTCAACAACGGCACCACGGCCCTCGTCGCCGCGCTCCAGGTGCTCGACCTCCAGCCCGGCGACGAGGTCGTCACCAGCCCCTTCACCTTCGTCGCCACCCTCAACGCGATCCTCGAGGCGGGCGCCACCGCCCGGTTCGCCGACATCCGCGAGGACGACTTCTGCGTCGACCCGGAGGCCCTCGCCGCCGCCGTCGGCCCGCGCACCAAGGTGCTCATGCCGGTCCACCTGTACGGCCAGCCCGCCGACATGGACGCGATCGCCCCGCTGGCGCGGCAGCACGGCCTCGGCCTCGTCGAGGACACCGCCCAGTCCCTGGGGGCGACGATCTCCGGGCGCGGCGCCGGCAGCTTCGGGCTCGGCACCTTCTCGCTGTACGCCACCAAGAACCTCACCACCGGTGAGGGCGGCATGATCACCACCAACGACGCGGGGCTCGCCGACCGGCTGCGGGTGCTGCGCAACCAGGGCATGCGGCAGCGCTACCAGTACGAGGTGGCCGGGCACAACTACCGCCTCACCGACCTGCAGGCGGCGCTGGGCATCCCGCAGATCGCCGCGTACGGCGAGAACGTCAAGCGCCGCAAGGACAACGCGGCCCGCCTCTCCGCCGGCCTGGCCGACGTCCCCGGGCTGCGCCTGCCGACCGAGCTGCCCGGCCGGTCGCACGTCTGGCACCAGTACACGGTGCTGGTCACCGACGAGGCCCCGGTCACCCGCGACGAGGTGATCGCCCGGCTGACCGAGCGCGGCGTGGGCTGCGGCATCTACTACCCGAAGACGGTCTACGACTACGACTGCTACCGGGAGCACCCCCGCGTCGTCGCCGACCCGGCGCCGGTGACCGAGCGCGTCGTGCGCCAGTGCGTCTCGCTGCCGGTGCACCACCACCTCAGCGACAGTGACCTGGACCAGGTGGTCGAGGCCGTCCGGGCGGCGGTGGGCGCGTGACCGCCAAGCTGCGTTTCGCCCTGGTCGGCACCGGGGTGATGGGCTCGCTGCACGCCCGCGTGATCGCCCAGTCCGAGCGGGCCGAGCTGGCCCGGGTCATCGAGCCCCGGCGCTCTGTCGGCCAGCAGATCGCCGAGCGGTACGGGGCCGGCTGGGCCCCGAACGCCGACGACCTCTCCGACGTCGACGCCGTGGTGATCGCCGCGCCGACCGAGTTCCACCACGGCCTCGCCGACCAGGTGCTCGCCGCCGACAAGCCGCTGCTGATCGAGAAGCCGGTCTGCGGCGACCTCGCCGAGACCGAGGAGATCGTGGCCACCGCCGGCAAGCGCGGCGTGCCGCTGCTGTGCGGGCTGCTGGAGCGGTTCAACCCGGCGGTGCTGACCGCCCTCGCCCTGGTCGACCGTCCGGTGCACCTGACCGCCACGCGGCACTCGCCGTACGCGCCGCGGATCCGCACCGGGGTCGCCTGGGACCTGCTCATCCACGACGTCGACCTGGCGATCCAGGCGTTCGGCGGCGAGGAGCCGGCGATGGTCCGGGGCACCTTCGGCCACTTCCACCCCGACTCGCTCACCGAGGCGGAGGACGTGGCGGAGACCGTGCTCAGCTTCGGCAGCGGCGCGCTGGCGAACGTCTCGGCCAGCCGGATCGGGCAGCGCAAGGTCCGCACGCTGGTGATCAGCGAGGTCGAGCGGTTGATCGAGGCGGACCTGATCCGCAAGCACGTCACGATCTACCGGCACGTGTCCTCGGACGCGGCCACGCCGGACGGGCGCGGCTACCGGCAGCAGAGCATCATCGAGGTGCCGGAGCTGCTCACCAACCGCGAGCCGCTCGCCGCCCAGCTCGACCACTTCCTGGACATCGTCGCCGGCACCGTCGACGCCGACGTGGAGCGGCAGCGCATCCTGCCCGCGCACCGCGTCGTCGGCCGGCTCTTCGCCGACAACGGGCGCTGACGCGCCGGACGAGCGCACAAGAGAGGGGCGGGGCGACCACCTTCACCTCGGCGATCAGCCAGTG